>CAZXOQ010000001.1:0-48780 GCA_964642415.1 uncultured Christensenella sp.
CTCGAATTGTCTTAAAACTCTGTTAACCTCTTGCACGGAAGTTCCGCTGCCTAAAGCGATACGCTGCTTGCGAGAAGAATTTATTATAGACGGGTTTTCACGTTCTTTTACGGTCATAGACTGAATAACCGCTTTCATAGAAATCATTTTTTTCTCGTCTATATCTTCTTCGCGGATTTTAAATTTACCGCCCATAGAACCGGGCAACATAGACAAAACGTCCTTTAGTCCGCCCATTTTTTTCATCGCTTCGAATTGAGTTAAATAATCGGAAAGAGTAAAAGAATTTTCTCTAAACTTCTTTTCCATCTTTTTGGCTTGTTCTTCTGAAATAGCGTCTTCAGCCTTTTCAATAAGGGTAAGAACGTCACCCATACCTAAAATTCGGTTAGCCATCCTATCGGGATAAAAAGGCTCTAAATCGCCGAGTTTTTCGCCCACGGAACAAAATTTTATAGGCTTGCCTGTAACTGCTTTCATCGAAAGCGTAGCGCCGCCGCGAGTATCGCCGTCAAGCTTGGTAAGAACAAGCCCCGTAACCTCTAACCGTTTGTTAAAGGTGTCGGCAACTTCAACCGCGACTTGCCCCGTCATAGAATCTACAACGAGCAAAATCTCCGTAGGGTTAACCTCTGCCTTGATTTTTTCAAGCTCACGCATAAGCTCTTCGTCTATCTGAAGTCTGCCGGCGGTATCTATAATAACGGTATCGTATCCGTAAGATTTAGCGTAAGCAACCCCTTCTTTAGCGATTTTAACAGGATTACCTTGCCCCTTTTCAAACACATCGCACCCTGCGGACCTGCCGACAACCTTAAGCTGATTTATTGCCGCCGGACGATAAACGTCACACGCGACCAACAACGGCTTTTTATTTTGTTTTTTAAGAAGTATACCGAGTTTGCCGACGAGAGTAGTTTTGCCTGCGCCTTGCAAACCCGCCATCATAATGACGGTTGGCGGATTATCGGAAAAATTAAGTTTGCTGTTAGAAGAACCCATTAGAGAAATAAGCTCTTCGTTAACGATTTTTATAACCTGTTGAGTAGGCGTAAGGCTTTTTAAAATAGCTTCGCCTACAGCACGCTCGGACACACGATTAACAAAATCTTTAACGACGGCAATATTAACGTCCGCCTCTAAAAGAGCGATACGCACTTCACGCATTGCCGTTTTAATTTCAAGCTCCGTAAGCCTGCCGTGCTTTGTAAGCTTAGAAAAAATATGATTCAGTTTATCGGATAATCCTGAAAAGAGCGCCATTATTCACCTATAACGGAAAGAATTTTAGAAGCGGTTACCGAATCGGCATCGTTATTAGCAATAGATTTAAGCTTATCGAACTTATACGCAAGCTTTAAGGTTTTTTCATATTCTTCAAGCCGAGCTTTAGCGTTTTTAACGGTATCGTAAACGTTTTGTCTGCCGGTATCGGAAGATTCGGCAATCTCAGCAAAAGACAAATCGAGGCAATAATGCGAATAAAACGCGTTACGCTGATTTTCGGTAAGCAGCTCGCCGTATATCTCAAAAAGCTGTATATAATAAAAATCCTTTTCCATAAAGCACACTGTAAAACTTTTTTACTTTACAGCAATTATTATAACCGAGATAACGCAACTTGTCAAGTGATTTATCGGTAAAAGAAAAAATAAAGCCGCTTTAATTAAAAACGGCTTTATTTTAAATAATCTTTGTTTATGCAGCTTTTACGGTTAAAGTGTATTCCCCTGCTTCGGCAGCGGTTTTATAAGCATTGTTATCGAAAACAAAGTTGATTTCTTCACCGTTTACAATAACTTTGCCGTTTTCTTCGTTTTGGATAATATGAATAGCATAAACACCCGCGGTATATCCCTTGCCAAAATCGAATAAAGCAACCCCTTCGGAATCGGTAGTTACGGGGATAAGGCAGTTTTCGTCGGTACATAATTGAACTTGAACGCCGGATATTTTGTTGCCGGATTCGTCTACCACGGTAAATTTATAACCGTTAAAAGCTTTATCGTCGGGGTTTTCGCCGCAACCGACGGCAATTAAAGAAATGCTTGTAAAAAGCATTACGGTTATGATAACCGTTAAAATTTTAGTTAATTTACGCATAATAAATTCTCCTGTTTTCTTGGCGGAATTTCCGCCGATTTTTTTATTTTTATGATTAAACGTTTTTTTGACGGTTTTTTATCAAGTCTACGCCACGTCTTACGCGCTATCGCGCGAGATTGCCACGGCACGTAAACGCGCCTCGCAATGACGTATTGGGTTGCCCGTCATACTCGTCCGCAATGACGTATTATAGTCGTCCGCGTTTTATCACGTCATTACGAGGAGCGTTGTTAAACGCGACGCGGTAATCTCAACCGCTTTTTTCTATCCGTCAGTTACGAGTTGGCGGAAGGATAAATTCCGATATGCTCGTAATAGAAAGCATAACCGAACCAAGCGTCTTCTTCGTCAAGTCCGACTCTAGCGAGCGCGCGCGTCAAAACTTCTACAAGTTTTTTATCCGCTTTAACCATACCTTTGGTTTCGCCGTCGGTAGCAGCGCTTTCAGCCAAATTAATAATGTAGTCGGAATAATCCTCGCCTCCCTCGTCGGTGAAATCGAAGAACAACGTTTCGGTATCAATACGATACTTGCCGGTTGCAAGGTCTAAAAGCGAATAATCTAACATATAACCCAAACCGCTAACGGTTACATACATATAAGATTTTTCACCCATATCGATAGAACCGTCGGGCAACACTTGGTGATAATATTCGTCACTACCTAGCTTTGCGTGTAAGTTATTGTGTCTGTTGATAACGGTAACGATATTGCCGTCTTCGTCAAGAACGTTATTGCCGTTTCCGTCAATTTTAAATGTAAACGTGCCGTCGGAAGCGTAAGTAAAGTTATCGTAAGAAACGCCGAGTTTTTCAATAAAGAAATCTAATTCACCTAAAGAATCGGGCAAATCGAACGCAACGCCGATATAATAGGTTTTGCCTGCTTCAAAGGTTACGTAAAGATTAAAGTTATCTACTGCGTCGTCATCTTTACCCGTTCCGGAGATATAAACGTAAGCGCCTTGCTTGCCGACGTATTCCTTTCCGATCTTAGAATAAACGCGATACGCGCCCGTTTCTTGACAATCGAACTTATGAATGATTCCGCGAGGAACAAGAACTCTGTCAACCACAACGTGAACGGCTTTACCGAGCTCGGTTACGGCGATAGCTTCTTTTTGGCAAAGTCCTCTTATAGGATTATCGATTTTAGCGCCGGAATAATTATCATAATAAGCGCAAAGCTCTAACCACGTGTTATTATCGTAATAAGCCGCAAGTTTTCTTTCACAGAACTTTCTAGTCATCTGATCGAGAACAATTTGAAGCTGTTCGTCTACGGGGCAGTAATTTTCTATATAAGAATATTGAGCATACCAAGCATAGCCCTTGCCGTATTCTACGTAACTGTTAAAGTTAGGATCGCTTGTGCCGTTGGTTATATAGGTTACGCCTGCCGGATAGCCTGCCGTAACAAAATAACCGCCGGAAGAAAGCGAAGAAACAGAAGAAGGCGACCAAAGCGTTTCACCGCAAATATTAGCCAAAAGAAGAGGTCCGTCTACAGTGCCGACGTGATAATAACCGTCTTTTTCGTTTAAAACTACGTTTGCATACTTAGTAAGTCTGCTGTTTTCTTGGTCATATCCCCAAGCCGCCTGACGGAGAAGATTGACGCTTTCGGACTCTTCTATCGTATCGAGTGCAACAGCCGTCATATCTTTTATGGTAACACATTCGTCACCCGTCAACCAACCGTCGCTAGAGTCTTTAGAATACATAATCATAAGCGTATGCTCTTCTGCGGCGTCGTCGTATTCGGAATTATCGGAAAGCGCTCTCGGCGTAAACGCGTAGAAAGTCTTCCATTCGTTAGAAGTCACTCTGTCTAACGTAGCGGCTTTGCTGCCGTCGATATAAACGTCAAGCGGATCTGCGCCGCTGATATCTTCAGTATTGGTTTTGTATTTGAACGTTAAAAAGCTATCGCGATTGATTGTAAACTTGAAAGTTATAACCGCCGCGGAATTACTCTTTTTAAGGTTTGCGGGAGAAATACCGTCATCAGTGATAACCCAAGGCCAATAAGTATCGCCTTCGGGCGCAACGTAAGTTCCCGTTATACCGGTGTTGATTTTATCGTGGATATCCTCCGAATCGGGCATATCAACGTTGGGTTTTTCAATAGAGGTATCGGGTGTTTCGATAAGATTCGGGTCATAAACCGTTTGAACGTAGTCTTCTGCAGTGTATTTGGCAAACTGAAGCTTAAACATAGCCTCGGAAGCAGAACCTTTGATAAAGTTGCAAATCTTGCCGTAACGGTCAATCATTATGCTTGTAGGCGCAGCGCCTTCCGCATAATATGAGAACGCGTTAAAAAGCGAACCTTCGTCCCTACCCATTTTTAGGGTAAGTTTATAACCGTAGTTAGCCTTATAATTGTTTATAACGGTATCAGAGTCTGACGACATTATAGAAAGAGCTAAAACTTCGCTGTCGTTTTCGTGTTTTTCGTAAGCCTTTTGAAGCCCCTCGAATTCGGAACGGCAAGGACCGCAGGTAGAAAACCAAAAGTTAATTAAAACAAACTTTTTAGTCTTTAATATGTCGGATAATTTAAGAGTTTCTCCCGTAGAAGTTCTTACGGTAAAGTCGTAAATAATATCGTCCATATAATATTTGTGATTAGCGGGCAATTTATCTTGTATCGGAGCGGAAACAACTTTTATAACCTTTTCATTGTTTTCAGAATCGGTTTTTAAGCTTTCTTCTACTAAAGAATATCCTTTAGGCAGCCCCGTAACCTCTATATCGTATTCACCGAAAGCGGGCACGCGAATTTTAGCAAGTCCGTCTTTATCGGTGTTTTTAGAAGCTAAAACATCGTTATCCGACTTAATCGAGAGCGTAACCCCCTTAAGCGGCATTCCGCCGACGGTAACTAAAGAAAGTTCGTATTGATTAGAAACGCCTTCGTTTTCTATATAAACGGTTTTAGAGGTTTCCGTTTCGCTAAGCTCGTCGTCACCGGAATAAGAGTATCCGTCAGGCAAGTTGTATAATTCTATATAATAACTTAGCCCCTTGCTTGCGCGAAGAACGGCAACACCGTCACTACCGGTGGTTGCACCGCTGTGCGCTTCGGAATCGTTGCCAACCTCGTATAAACGGACTTCCGCATCGAATACGGGAGTTTTATCGGGATATAAAACGGTAATGCGATAATCGATTTTTGCCATTCCGTCGTCCGGCGGAGCAATGGTTTCTTTACCGGGAGTCGTTTTATCACCGCAAGCAATCGCAAAGCAAGCGCAAAACGCCGTTAAAAGAGTTAACGCGGTAAGCAGTATACGTTTAGTAATTTTTTTCACTGCAATCTCCTTTATCTTATGGATTTATTTTTTTCAAGGTATATTATACCATTTTATTTTAACAAAAACAACAACCTTTATGCCGATAATAAATTTTTTTTTAACGACTAAAGAGTATTTTAAAAAATTTTCACTTAATAAACGGAAAAGAGTTTTCTATCCTTGCCGCAAATGGCGGTTAGAATTGAAAAAGTTTATTCTTTCATTACGTCTTACGCGCTGTCGCGCGAGATTGCCACGACGGCTTACGCCGCGGCGCATCTCCGCTTTCGCTACGATGGACTAGTCCGTCAAAGGTTGCCCGTCATAGTCGTCCGCAATGACGTATTAAAGAACAAGCCGCAAGCACGTATAAAAGTGCTTGCGGCTTGTGTTTTGTTGATTTTTAGCCATAAAACAATTTTGTTAAACTAAAACAAATTATTTTTTGGTTATAGTAACGGTGTACATTGAAGAAGAAGCAAACCAATCATTAGTGTAAAATACAAACTCATATGATCCATTAGCTTCAATAGTAAACTCAGCCTCAAGATAATCTTCGGAGCTTCCGTCTACTAATAATCCTTCTTCATCATAAACACATGCTAGCGGGTCATTTGAAGAAATAATATACGTTCCGCCTTCTTCAGCAGTAAAAGTATATGTTTTTCCATCTGAGGTTCCCGTAACCGTATTTTCACCGATCGTTAACGTAGAATCGGTATCCTCACCGCCGCTGATTGCAAGGGTTAATTCACGTTGTGACTTATTCATATAAGCAGCATATTCATCATACGAATAACCTTCCGGTAAACCGTTAATTTCAATACGATATTGAGCGTCATCAAGTTTAAATGAAACAACACCGCTATCAGATACAAGGAGATTTTTTAATTCATAAACTTTAACTTGCCCTCTAGAACGATATATAGATACCGTAATATCCGTCCAATCGGTTAAACCCGTAAGGGTTAACGTATATTGCGGAGGTTCGGTAACGATTAAGTTAATAATACCGTTATCGTCAATAATCAAATCGGTAAGTTTTATTGCAGTAAATCTGTAGTCTGCAGATAAAGCGGTTAAGCCTTTTAAATCTACCTTATAACCATCTGCGACGGTGAAAGTTAATTCTTTAGTTGCACCGTCTGTACCGGTAACGTTATCGCCTTCAGTCATATCGGCAAAAGCAACTTCATTATTTTTTTGATCTTTTATAATTACGGTAACACCCGATAAAACTTTATCGCCAAACTTAACAACAAATTTGCCCGTTACAATCTTATAAATGGTGATTTCGTATTCCACACCGGCGTCTGTAGCAGAATCATCGCTATCCCATTCCGTTTTAGACGTGAGAGCGGCAAACCCTTCGGGTAAATTTGAAAGAACTATATCATAAACACCGGGGATATAAGTGAGTTTAACAACGCCGTTTTCATCGGTAGTGCCGGATACGCCGTTTACGGTTATTTTTACGTCTTTTACGGCTTCACCGTTAGAATTTTTAACTGTAAAGGTATTTTCAGAAGCAACTAATTCTTTAATTTCCGCTTTTAACGTATAGCTAGGTTCAAGCGCGTCTGTTGCTAAATATTGTACTTTAACAACAATCTTTGTATCTTTGTTAACAAAAGGATTAGTTGCACCGTAATACTCTAACCAGCCTTCGAAATCTTCGTCATAATAATAAACTTTATAAGCGAATTTTGCGTTTGCATCGGTTTTAGATATTTCTAAGTTCACCCTGCCGTTTTTATCCGCAGTGAATGTATAGTATTTTTCACCGACAACGTTATCCGTAAAGGTTTTTTCTGTATTTAGGGGTAGTTCTATTGCATTTGAGTTAGAATAGCCTGAAACATAATCTTTAGAAGCGTCTTTTTTAGTTATTTTTATATTATAGTCACCGCTTATTATAAAATCAAATTCCTCACCGGCTTCTAATTCTATTACATTGTACACAGCCGTATACGTATCGGCTTTATCAAATGATTCAGGATAATTAGGATTACATATAAAAGGCGCATTTGATGAGAAATACCCTTTATCCCCCTCAAAGAAAGGTTCGTTCCATTTTAACATACCGTCGCTATATAAAACGTATTCTCCGCTTTCAGTAGGCATAAACGAGAAATATACGCTACTATCCGCAGAACCGGAATACACTTTGTTAAGCTGAATTTCGACAGGTTTATCTTCCGAATCACCAACGGGGTTAGACGTTACAAAAGCGATATTGCCATCGGTAGAAGTTGCTTTTATAATACATTTTCCTACGTAACTGTATATTCCGGAATCCGCAAGGTCGATACGCGCACCGCTTGTAATATCTTTTATATCTTTTTCTTGATAATATAATATTTTATTATCCGAATCCTCAGCCCAATCAACGTAATAGTAAGATTCATATTCTAAAGTGACGCTATCGGCAAACTTAAAGCTAACGGTTGTTACTTCACTTTCAAACAAATCTAAATCATAATCACCTACAAAATCTAAGCAGAAATACACCTCTTTATCTTTAGGCGCTTTATAATTAACAACTTCTTTAAAAGAGATATATATAGGATTATCTTTAGAACCGAGTTCAACTTCTTCACAAGAAACGGCAAATTTTGTTGCGTATTTGCCTGCAACGTTAACCGCCGCGCTATCTAAGATATAATCTACGGATTCACTTTCGCCCGCTTTTATTACAACGGTATAAGTAGTAGCGCCCTCTTCACCGAAAGAAACATTTTCATTTAAGGCGGTTACGGTGTATTTCATAACCTTGTTAGTGGTATTGGTTATTTTAATTTTATTTTCGTATCCCGTTAAAGAATCGTCTTTTTCTATTAAATTAAAGTTATAGTAATAGATACCCTCTTCTTCTACGGAAAGAACATAATTTTTAAGCAAAACAAAATTCTTTTCGCCGCAAGCACAAGTTTTATAGCCAAAACCGTCGGTAGCGCCCTCAGGTTCTGAAACTACGCTTATTTCTTCACCAAAAGAGTGAACGTGTTTTTCTTCTTCTTTAGGTTGTGTTGCGGAAAGGTTTTCCGTAGAACCGTCGGAATAAGTGATAACGTAAGAAGAACCGTCTTCGCTTAAGGCAATAGATGTAATACTTTTTCCGTTAAATTCTTTCTTTAACCATTCTTCGTAGCTAAGCTGCGAATTTGATTGCTCGTACAATGCGAAAAGCGCGGGATCTTTTACGTCAGAAAGATCGGTATTGCACGCTGTGAACGCGCCTACGCTTGCCGCCATGCACGATGCGCACAAAACGGTTAAAAGCTTTTTTGTAGTCTTTTTCATAACAACCTCCGTTTTTATATCTAACGACTTTTATCGTTCCGCCTATGTATAATACTTTTTTTGCGAAAAAAAGCCGCTGATTTCCTTAGTTTATTTAATACAATTGTCTTGCCACGTAACAACGGTTTTTGTTACCGTTATCACTCGCGTTACGTTATTGCCGCATAGCGCGGTTTTTATCCGCCCCATTGGTCATTACGAGGAGCGTTGTCAAACGCGACGCGGTAATCTCTTTTACTCTGTTACGCGCTATCGCGCGAGATTGCCACGGCTTTTTCAAAAAGGAGCATCTCCGCTTTCGCTACGATGGACTAGCCTCGTCAGGGTTGCCCGTCAAAACCGTCCGCAATAACGAGCCTTTTGCAATGGCAAAAGTAGTTTTTTAGACAACTCTATTGTATACAATTGGAAAATTTCTCAAGCTTATTTCAATAATGCTTTAAGAATATTATACTCATTATACGGCATTTGTCAATTATTTTTTAGCATATATACGAATTTTTTTTGATTTTTTATTGATAATTTTCATAATAAAACCTAATAAAACCGCATAATATGCATATATTGTTGCATATTATGCGGTTTTATTCATAAATGTTAAAATGTCAAAAATTATTTTGATTTTTACGCTACAGGTAGTTCTTCTAAAGGAGGCTCTACTGCATAAATTACCACCCTTTCTTTTCCGCTACCAAAGCCCGTGGGATTGGCAAGAACTATCTTATAAGCTTCGTTTAATTCTAACGTTACGCCAAGCTCTGCGCCCGATTTATGCTCGGTTATCAGTTCTTTATTTACGGCGTCATAAGAAACGGTTAGAACTTCTTCACCCTTGTTTGTGGTGACGGTTGCAATAATAGCGCCGTCTTCTTCACCGAAAACTATAGTGGCGTTACCCTTTTTAAGTTTTGCCGTATAACTGCCGACAAGCATTTCCGTTACGTTCGGCGGATCGATTACGGTAATAGTTACGGTACATTCCGCTTTGCCTTTTATCGATCTTAACCTTACGGTATAAGTTCCCGCTTTTGTTGCGACAAATTCCGCTGCGGCTGCGCCTTCCGCATACGATACACTTGCATAATCGCTTGCTATACCAAGCGAAGGTGTAAATCCGCTTTCAGCATAAGGCTGCTCGTCTATCGAAAGTTTTGTCTTTACCGAAAGGCTTTGCCCAACGTATACTTGCGCGGCTATATTTTTTGTGACCGACTCTTTCCAACTGTAGCCGTTATCGCCGTATTCGTAATAACACGGATACAATGCGCTTGGCGCGCATGGCAATACGTTTATTACAAAGCGTTTTTCCGCTCCGCTTGTAGTGCGCGCGGCAAGCGTAACATAACCTTTGGTTTTAGCTCTTAAGTCTATTGTACAAGAGGTTTCGTTAAAAGAACCTGCCCATACGGGGTTACTTGTAGAATACGCAAAATCCACAGGAACGTAACGCCCCGTCGATAACACGCGATAAAACACTACGCCATCTAAAGAAAAGTTTGCAGTTGACGGCTGAACGTTGTTCAAATACAGCTTAAGAATGCTGTCACCACCGCCGGCAACAAGTTGCGGAGCGGTTTCTTTATCTTCGGTTATGGCGATATAATCGCCGTCGCTTCTATAACACACGTCAAAATCGGATATTTTAAGCGAATTTTCGTTATACTCGTGAACGGGTTCTTCAGGAGCGTCTTTTTTGAGTATCTGATTATATATAATATACTCGGCGGCTCTCGGCTCGCCGCAACCCGTTTTTAACTTACAAACAGTTTTGTTTTCTACCTCGCTTATTTCAAACTGCGACTGTACGTACGTATCGCAACTGAGCTTGATATAATCTATAGCATACTCGTCTGTTAAAGTAAACTCCACCTCTACCTTATTAAGCGTTGACGGCACGTTGAAATAACAAAAACTGAATTTATACAATATACGCGTTATACCGTTATCTTCTTTTTCGGTGATTTGAACGGTAAAATCTTGGTTGGTATCTTTTGCGCCCCATTCGTAAGAATATTTTAGCAAGCCTTCCGCTCCGAAAAACGTTTTGCCGGCAAAGCTGATTTTATATTCGTAACCGTTTAAGTGGTCTTTACGAATGTTAGCGTATTCTTCTACGTTTGTAGAACCGGAAGTACCGATTACGCCGAAAACTCCGCCGTTTTCTTTTTGAATCGCCCAAAGTTTAGTGCTGCCGTTATCCGTTTTGGTATACCCTTCACCGTATTCGTAACTTGCGCCATAAATAGATTCGTCACCGTTAAGGTCAAACTTAATGCTGGCAGTGCCGCGTCTTATCAAATCTTTATTGCTAGATCCGAGAAGAACCGCGTCATAAACGGTTTCCTTATTCGCTTTTAGCGGATCTATATCGGGGTTGCCCGTAGGGTAAAACTCTTTTTTGCCGATTGTTATGGTAAAAATTATGTCACCGTATTCGCTTTCGTATATCAAGGCAAGCTTGCCATCGGATAATACGGTGGCTTCTTTTACAATTTCGTGATACTTATAGCCGGAATAACTTTCGCTTAAACGCGGCAAGGTTACTTTTATATAGTGCGAAGAATCCTCTTTACATATCTTGGTTGCTTCACCTTTGCCGTCCCTTTCGTACGTGGGGGCTTTCGTTATCTCCCAATCGGTGTAAACGTGGTTTTCCGCAATAGGTTCGGTCGGTTCTTCTACCACCTCTCCGCATAAAGAACATATGCCGTATCTAACGCCGTTTGAGGTACAAGTGGCTTCGGTTTTTACCTTCCATCTGAATACTTCGTGTCGGCAACCGCATGCAAACATACCGGATGCCGCCAAACAAAGCAGCAAAAGGGTTATAAGCATTGCAATCTTTTTTTTCATACTTTAATTACCTCCTTTTGCCTTATGCGTAATAGCCGCATGCAAACAGCCATTGATTGCTGTCGCTAGAACTGTAAAACTGCTCGAAATTGCCGTTTATATCGTATACGCCTTCCGCACTGCCGGTGCCGTCGTTGAATATGCGTTTGCTCTTTGAATAACGTTGCAAGAAGTCCTTTAATTCTTCCGTAACGGGGTAAACTCCGTCTTTATTGCAATAATCACCGTACGCTTTATCAAAGCTATAGCCCGCTAAGCCTATAAACGTACCGTAATTATAAAGGTTGGTTTGCTTAGTTTTTTCGTCATATTCGGTAAGGAATATATTATTCATCCCCTTAAAGCCCGAACCGATAGTTTCGCCGTCGGATGAAGACAAAACTTCGCAATCTTGAGTGATTTTTGCATACAAACGGGTTTTGAAGTTTCTTTCTTCGTCTACTATATAATAATAAGAAAATCCGTCTTCTTCTATCAACTGTATATAACTGCCGTCAAGCAAACCGTTATTATTGCCGTACCATGCGTAGTATTTGAAACTGCCCGACGTATACTTTGAATCGAATGCCGTATCTTTTGCATTTTCAAAATCGTGGGTGGCGTACATCTTTAGCCAAGAATCCCTTTCCGTCCCCGTAAAGTCACCGTCACGATCAAGAATAAAATCTATATTTATCGGAAAAGCGCCTTTATCTAAGGTCGTTGCGTATATTCTAAAGTTAAATACGTTACCCGTATGCGAAGAGGATATATTAAATTCCCAACGGAAATTTTTAGTATAAGTATTTGAAGAACCGCCGTCGTCTAACGTTTCTTTTACAGACTCGTTTACATATTCCGAGCTACCGTTATGCATATCTAACAACGGATTTATCTTATTTTGCGTAATATCAACGTAAGACTCTATCGTATATTCGCCTTGTAGCGTCGGTCGGTAGGTAAAACGAACGCCGTCTTCAAAATTGTCTGCAGTAAGCATAACACGGTATGCCCCCAAAGATTCTATAGCGCATATATCGTCATACCAATTAGTTCCCGTTCTGCCGTTGGGTACGGTAGACAATTCATACAGTTTTATCACTGCGTTTGGCGAATCGTTTCCGACTATGTGCGCTTCGTCGTTCGGGTTATAGGTATAACCTTCGGGTACGGAGCTTAACGTTACCATATAGTCGCCGTCTAATCCGCTGATTTCGGCTATGCCTTTAGAGTTGAACGCCGCCGTAAACGACGCGCCGTTATTGCTGTCTATATTTGTCCATATAGCTTTTATTTCAGCTAATTCTACGGATGTAAAGGTTTTTTCGCAATCGAAGGATACGGTAAAGACTTTTTCCGACGTTTGCCCCGAACCGCCGCCGCTTCCACCGCTTGTGCCGCCGTTATTGGTGCTGCCGCCCGTTCCCGGAAGTAACGTTCCGCCGCAGGACGCCGCGGTAATCATTATCGCAGCGCACAAAAAGAATGCAATTATGCTTTTAAATTTCTTTTTCACGGGTTACCTCCTACATTTTGCCCTTGCCGAACAAACTGCGGATATCTTCCCACCGTAGTTTGCGGATAGCAACGTCTGCAGCGAAAAGTATTACGCTTATCACCAATAACGTTACGGTTAAATCGTATATATACGTGCTAATTAAGCTTTCGTCGTTTTCTATAAACAGTCTATCGCCGTCTTTCATCACCTTGCCGTAAGAGCCCACCATCTTTTGCAACGAAGACTTATCGTAAGAAGCAAACGCGTCGTATTCAGGCAAGTAAGACAAGTTATAAGTAAAGCTTGCCGTATAGTTTGCGTCACCGGGGTAAATATATTCTACGTTGATAGAATATTTGCCGACGGCTGAAGGCTCGAACCGATAAGAGTATGATGAAGATGAAAAACTCATATCCTGAGATTCCGCAAGTTTATCGTTATCCGGTCCTGTCACGGTTATTTTAGCTTTAACGCGAGTATCAACGCGCGCAGGCGTAAGCGTCACGTTAACAAAACCGTTTTCTTCTATCATCGTTGCGACGAAAGGATAAGAAGCTTTTTCCGTAGGGGTGTTGGTATCGAACACGTTAGAAATAAACTTATCTCTTTGCGGCAACCCCTCGGTTGTTATTTTATCTAGGTTACACGCAAGCGTTGAAACTTTGCCGTTGCCGTAATTCCAATAAGAATATAGCGGAACTTTTTCAATCTTTCCGTTTTCTCGCTCGTACAAGCTTTCTAACACGGTAACGGCGCTCCATTTAGACCTGTTATATAAAAAGCCCGTTACGTAATCGCTTGGATTAATCTCGATATCTTTTAGCACGCTATCCGAACTTCTGACTACGTTTATGTGCGCGTTATCGTCAATGACCGCGCTGCCGAAGTCGTCTAACAATCCTTTGCCGAATTCTACTTCTAATTCGTCTTTATTAGAAGCAAAGTAATATTCGCCACCCGTTTTTTGAGCAATGCTTTTAAGCAACGCTTCCGCAGAAGAAGACGCCGCACTGGTATCGTTGCCGCGACCGACGTCTATAACCGACGCGGAAATTCCGTATTGATTAAGTTTTGTAAGCTGCTCCGTAATCAACGCGGTTTCGTCAGCGTCGCCTACCGTCATACCGTCGCTTATAAGCATTATTTGCTTTTGACCGTAGCTTAGGTCTTTGATAAGCCTTACCGCTTCTTGTAATCCGTAACTGATAACAGTGCCGTGGTGCGTGTATAAGTCGTCTACCGCTTTGATAGCAAGTTCTCTCGTAGAATAAATCTCACCGCTTGCGGGGGTGTCGGATATTTCTTCCGGCATAAATACGGGATGATAATTACCGTCAAAAGACACTATGCATAAGTTATCTTTTTCGTTAAGCTTAGTTATAAGCTGTTTCGCGGCTGTTTTAGCTATGGTAAATCTTTGATTAAGATCCATACTGTAAGACGCGTCTATAACCAACGTATAAAGTTTAGAGTCCCTATCGGCGTTGCCGAATCTAACTGGTAACATACTGCCAAGCGAAGAAAGCTCTTCTTTTTCGTGCAAATAAACGTTGCCGTACGTTATAAGGCTTTTGCCGAATAGCGACACAGCAGAATCAAGCCCTTCTATAAAAGCTTTATAATCGCGCGATTTAGTTAGATCTACGTTAGATAAAATAATTTCGTCATACAAGCAAAGCTGCTCTGAACTGCAAGGAATTTCGTCGTTAGTAGAAAAAGAATCAACCGTCGCTTTTATATCGTAAGCTCTTTCTATATCGACGCGGTCGGAATCGTTATCCGTGATAAGCAACACGCGAGCCTTGCCCGAAACCTTTTGTGTAAATATAACGCTGTTGTTAAACTTATTTTCGTCGTCATCGGCGGTTACGGTTACGCGATAATCGAATACCCCCTCGGAATTAGTATCTAGGTTGAACCCGACAACGTTATATCCGTTGGTAAGATTTGCAATCCTGCTTTCAATTTCTATACTGCCCCTATAAAGCGAAAGTTTTGCTTGAGCGGAATAGGTGCTTTGTATAGTTATTTCAGCGCTTTCAGCCTTGCCGAGGTAGGTGTTTTGAGTAACTTCTGCTGAAATAATTTGAATTTCTTTCGCGCTAGACGAAATATTGTTGTCTAAATATACCGCGTCAACGTAAACGTTTTCCGCTCGCAACGTATCGGCGGCGCGTTTTAGCGCGTTTGAATCGCTCAAATGCGTCTGTTTGCCGTCGGATATTACGACGATTCTTTTTATAACGTCGTTTCTGAACAAGGAATTTGCGTAATCTAAAGCCGACTCTATATCCGTTTCGCCATCGTTAAGCAATTCGGTATTAGCGCCTCTTACGCTTTTTAAGTTGCTACCGAGCCTTACGTATAATTGTTGTTCTTTAGCAAAACACACAACACCCATCTCCGCTCCGCGCGGAAGATTTGCCTTAAGCTCTTTTATATATCCGTCCATCGTGTCGAGATTTTTATTTGAAGAATAAGAAACGTCGGCTAAAACGTAAACTTCCGTTTTGGTTACGGTGGTTTCTATCGTTGTGCCTGCGGCGGTGAACGCTATTATCACGGCAAGCAAAACGTGTATAACGCACGAAGCCACGCTATGCCAATTAGCATTTTCCTTACGAACGGCAATAATAAACGGAACGACAAGCAATATTGCAAGCGGTATTGCAAGCAATAACAAATAGGGATTATCGAAGCTGATACTGCTCATAGCAATACACCCCCCAATCGGCGACGAACAACGCCGCAAGAATTATAAACAATATGATAATATCGTCGTAAACACCGTCTTTAGTTAAAGCAACCGCTTCACCGGTTATTTCAAAACTAGAACATTCCGCAACGGGAACACCCTCTTCATACGGGGTTTGCGCATACATATAAACCGTTCTTTCGGCGGCGTTTAAACCGCCCGTTTTTACCGTTACGGCATATAAGCCCGTTTCTTTTAATTTATATTGCGTTACGGCGGTTTCGGTATCGAGTTCTTCGTCTGCACCGCTCGGAGAAGTAACGCGGATACTTACGCAGTTGGCAACGACGTTTATATCGGCGGTGTCTCCGCAAAAATAGTCTGATTTATCTATGATAGACGGAAAAGTATACTCAAGTAAATTATTTGTAAGTTGCAGCCAATTGAAGCCCAACACAAAATCGGAATCGTTAAGGCTGAACGCAAAAACAACTTCTCTGTTGCCGTAATCGTTAGAACCGGCAAATAAAACGGGATTCCCCTCGCAATACAAAAGAGAAACAAATTCACCGTTTATGCTGTATTTAGAATAATTTGACAATGCGATTTCTTCGTTTTTATCTACACCGGACAACAGCTTTCTCACGGTTGAAGCGGAAGATTCGCTATACGTTAAAATTCTTTTTGCGTCTTCACCGGCGTTACTTTGATAACTGAAGCCCGATGAGTTTACGTTTGTGGGAGAAAAAAACCAAACCGCGCCCGATTCCGGCATTCTTTCGGGCGTATAGCCGTTAAAAATATATAATCCGTAAGTAAGCGAATGGACGGAATTTTCATATTCTTTTGGCGTAATAACGTCTGCCTCGCCGTATCCCAACGCGCTGAGTGCGGACTTTATAAAGAACGGTCCTTCGCTTACGATAAGCGCGCTAAAAGAGGAATCGCGTTTTACGTTATACTTAATAATAGCGTCGTCTGACGGAAAAGCGTCGTCTGAGTTTATCGCTATGCGTAACGAGCGGTATTCGGTGACCCCCTCGCATAAGATAGAAAAATCTGTCGCGAGAGAAAGCAACTCGTCGGAAAGTTCTTCTTTTTCGTCGGGAATCGCCACAGTATCGTTTATTCCTTCGATTTCGATATCAACGCTAGCCGTTGCAACGGAATTTTCGTCAATATATGCCGAAACGGTAAGATTTTTGTTATTCCCGTAAGAAATTGCCTTGCCGTAAATTTCTAAACCTTTTTCGGTAAAAACCGCATTTGCAGCCAATACGGCACAGTTTTCTTCGCTATAAGACAGATTGCACACATTCACGTTAGATACCGAACGGAAATTTTTATCCGTCATAAAATACACGGAAGGCGCGGTTGTTTTGTCAAATATCTTTTGAGCCTCGGAAAGAACGGACTCCGTATCCGCCGAAACGGAATCTGCAACCGTTTCTTTCAGCAATTCTACGGCGCGCTCTTTATCGGTAAGTTCTTTATACGCGACGACGGCTGTATCCCCCGCGCAAATAAGAGTATAACTGCTTCCGTTGCCCGATTGCAAAATAATTTCTTCTATTTTAGATTTTCCGCGTTCGAAACGGGTGCTTCCGTCTTGAACAAAATTCATACTAACGGAACAATCGAGAACAAAACAATAATCGTTAGCCTTACCTTGCAACGCAAACACCGGATGCGCGGTTGAAACGGAAATACAAATAACGGCAAGAATTTGCAGTATTAAGCTTAAAATATTGTAAATACGCGTTATCGGGTTTTTGTTTTTCAAAAACCTTTCGCTTAGCGTCCAAATATAAGTTGACGCAACCGTTTGTTCGGTATATTTATTTTTTATAATGTAAATGATTATTAGGATAGGTACGGCTATCAACCCCAATAATCCTAAGGGATAAAGAAATGTCACTTTGTTATTCCAGCCTTAACCATTTTATTAAAGAATATTTCACCGACGCTGTCTAAATCGGATACAAGAAGATAATCGGCGTTACGGGCTTCGCAATAACTTTTGATTTTGCCCGTAACGTAATCGCGCGCTTCTGCGTACGCCTTCAAAACCCTGCGGCTAATGTTTTTGCGGTAAGTTTTATCGAAATTTTCAGAATCGAATAAATGCATTTTACCGCGTAGTTTCGGATTTAATTCGTCCGAGGTTAGTGTTTGCACGCACAAAACTTGCCTGCGCTTAGATATAAGGTGATCTATTGCAGACTCGTATTCGTTGTCGGTTAAAAAATCGGATATAATTATAGAAAGCCCGTCGCCGTAACCGATATCTTCGTGTTTGCAAATAGCTTCGCCAATGCTGCTCTCGCCCGAAAAATCTATATCGTTTACTTTGCCGATGTTATTGAGAAAACCTTCTTTATCGGATAAATTTACGACAACGTCTTCTACCTTATTGCCATTGATTATATAGATAGAAGCTTTATCCGCCGAACAAATCGAAAGATAAGAAATGAAGGTTGCCATTCTTACAGCCTGCTCCGCCTTATACCCCATACCGAAATCCATAGAACGGCTTGCGTCTATATAAATTTTAGCATGCAAACGACGTTCGTCTTGATAACGCTTGGTATAAAGATTTTCCGTTCGGGCGTAAGCGTTCCAATCGATTTTAGTAACGTCGTCACCGGCAACGTATTCGCGCACGTCGGCAAAATCGCACGACGAGCCGTAAGATTTACTTTTGTTGTTTCCGCCGAATAAACCGTTATAATAGTATTTAGCAATAATTTGCATAGTTTCTATTTGGTTTAAATATGCGTCGTCAATAACAATTCTTTTCATAAAAAAATCCTTTAGAACAAAAACGTGTTTTTTTTCAATCGTTATCTATTCCACGTTTTTTTAGTTTCAGCTATTAACTGCGCTAATACGTCGTCAACGGATAGCTTATCGTTTATAGCAGCAAAATTAACTTTTACTCTGTGTCTTAATACGGGATAAGCCAATGCGTCGATATCTTCGTAAGAAACGTTATAGTTTCCGTTTATAAGCGCGCGAACCTTAGCGCACGTAATAAGCGCCTGAACCGCACGGGGCGACGCGCCGTATTTAAGATATTTCTTTGCGGTTTCAGAAGAATTCTCTAATTCGGGATGCGTATTTGTAACAAGAGTTACCGCATAATTTAACACGTCTTCTATTACCGGTAAGTCTTTGGCTATAGTACGCATTTCTAGTACGGTTGCGCCGTCTATAACGGCGGATGCGGTTTCATCCATAGTGATTTGAGTCATATTAACTATATCCGCAAGTTCGTTTTTGCTTGGGAATTTCATTATCAACTTAAGCATAAAACGGTCCATTTGCGCTTCGGGCAACGGATAAGTTCCGTCTTGCTCTATCGGGTTTTGCGTTGCAAGAACGAAAAACGGCTCCGCAAGGTTATAAGTGCATTTGGCAACGGTAACCTTATGTTCTTGCATTGCTTCGAGCATTGCCGCTTGCGTTTTAGGCGTAGCACGGTTTATTTCGTCGGCTAAAACGAGGTTGGCAAATATAGGTCCGCGTTGGAAAACGGAATTAAGTCTTCCGTTTTCGTCTTTTTCTATAACGTTTGTTCCCGTTACGTCAGACGGCATAAGGTCGGGCGTAAACTGTATTCTAGAAAAAGGCAAATCTAACGTTTTGCCGAGCGAACGAACCAAACGCGTTTTGCCAACGCCGGGAACGCCTTCTAACAACACGTTGCCGCCTGCAATTATAGCGATTATAACGTTTTCGACAATATCGGTTTGCCCTACGACGTCTTTACGCAGCTCTTCTTTTATTTTAGCTACCGATTGACTGAAAATTTTCACTTTTTCTTCGTTAACCATTGTTAATCTCCGTTTGTTTTTTTATAGTTATCTGATTATTATAATCGGCTTGTTACGCCGAAGGATTCGTATCGGTTCCGCTTAACGCGTTTATATATTTTTTTATATAACTCTTCATTTCTTCCGACAACTCGGAATCGGAATCGTTTATTCTTTTGTATAACTCGGTCATATATTCGTTCCATATGTTGCCGTACTTCGTTTGTTCGGATTTTTCCGGATCGAAAACCAAATCGTCGCTTGCATACTGAGCTTCGTTGTCGCCGACGCTTCCGCTTTGCGACGGTTTTTCCGATTCGCTGCCGTCACCCGATTGCCCCGGCAAAACAAGCTCTTCAGGCGAAACGCTTACCCCGAAAATAGAGGATAAATTATTGCAAATAAATTCGTTTGCCATTCGGTTGTATACTTGATAATATAAAACTTTAGATGATTCTGACAGGCAGTTTGCGCAAGCCGTGCCTACAATATCGTAAAGCGCTGACAAAGTGTGGTTTTTGTCCGCCTTGCCCAATGCTGTAGAAAACTCGCTAAGAACGTTAAAAAAATCGTCAGAAGAAACTCTTTCGTCTTCTAATCCCTGTTCCATAACGTTATTAAACGGATCGAGAAATTCCGAAATAAGCTCTAATATTTCCGACTTAGCGGCACATTTATACGCTTCGTCCGTCAATTTATTTGTAAAAGTCGATAATTCGTTTCTTATAGCCGAATCGATTGTTTCGGCACGATCCGTTAAATCGGAGGCGTCTAATAATTTTTTACCTTCGATTTGATAACAATTTACGGCGTTTATAATTGAATTCTTGAAACCGTCAAGCGAAGCTTCTTGGTTCAAATACAAAGCTACGTCACGATAAGTATTTGCATAAATAACGGCGGCGTCTATAGTTTTTGCCGCAGTTCTAACCAAGGTGCGCATTTCAGAAGATTTATTTGTTTTTTTCAATTCTTCGCGAAGCGTTTCAAGGCTTTCGGTCATCACGATTTTGACGTCGTTTTTAATATTGAAGTTTTTTACGTCGGATATAACCTGTTCAAGCGCGGCTTCATCCCACGAGCCGAAAACAAATCTATCCGGATCTGACGGCGGAACGAAACGCGACGGAATAGCCATCCCCGTAAAAAAGGTTATACAACCTAAAACGCCTATCGCGATATATTGCCATAACATTTTTATCGAAGGTCTTTTAAGTTTTAAGTTCTTTAAGGTTGCGTCGGCGTTTTCACGTTGCAAGCGGAGCATTTCCCCTTCTTGCCCGTCAAATTCGACCATCGTTTGAATTTTTTCGTTAAGACAATATTCTTTATCTAAACGCTTTGCCAAAGACTTATTTCTTGGCATAGCAATCAAATAGGTCGCGCAAAACGCAACAACCGCCGCAATCACACCCGTTATGATATAAATATATAGCGCGACGTACAATGCGCTGAGTTTTATGATTAGCATAAGCGCGCCGATAGCGAAAAGGGCGCAAAAAACTCCGACGGCTGCGCTTTTTGCGAGCGCCGTAGTCGTGAATTTCTTTTTGAAATAATTAAAGCTTGCCAACATATATTTTGCCTCTTTTTCCCGTTTAGTCTACGCAAAGCATAAAAATGCTTTGCGTAGCGAGATTCTCTGCGTCGTTTATCCGTTTAAGATAAACTTCTTTTTAATTTTTATTCTTCGATTATATATTCATCGAGAGATGTGATTACTTCTAAACTGAATTTAACGTTGGTTTCGGTATTAACGTAAACGTCTTTTTCGTCTTTTACGTTGAAGTTAACCCTTTGAATAGAACCGTAAGCCTGATTGAATATCAAGAAATCAAATCCCGATTTGTCTTTTCTTTCATAATAACCGTAAAAATATTCGATAGAAGACGCTTCGTCACCGCTGACCTTTTGAATCGCTCTACCGTAAACGGTATTGAAACAACCGACACCGTCAAAACTGTATTCGTCACCGAGAAGTTTATTTTCCCAAGTTCCGAACATAACGTCGGGCGTCGTTGCGAAAAGATAATCGACTTCATAGTTAAACCAATTCAAATAGGTAGACACGACGAAAGCATTTTCAGCTACGTTTATAACGTAAAATTCTTCGGATTCGGTAACGCCTTCGCTCATAACGGAAACGGTGCAAACCAAATACTCTCCGTCAACAAGAGTAAATACGGTATCTTTAACGACGTTAACCCCGTCAATAAGCAACGGAAGCTTACCGCTCATAGTGCCGTCTAAATTCATAGCGCCTATTTCAAGCAATCTGCCATACGCGTAATTAAGCGCCCACTTGCCGGTAAACAAAGTTTTTTCTCTTATAACCGATTGCTCGCCGTTTAGCGTAAGATTATAATTCTTTCCGTCGGAAGTTAGAGTAATAGAACCGATAGCAGCTTCGCCGTCACCGTAAATTGTTGCAACGGAGTCTGCGCCGCCAATAGAATATTTGTATTTCTTGCTATTTGCTTTTTCAGTAACGGTAACTTCGCCATTACAGCTTAAAGCGCCTTTGCCGTCAAAGAAATATTCTTTTCCGTTTTCGTCTATAAAGGTCAAATCGCCTAATACGTCTTTTCTGACAAGAGTTTCGTCACCGATCGTGATTTTGCCAGTTTCTAAGTTATAAGTCAATTTATAACTTTGTTTATTATAGATGATCGAACCCGTCAACGTCAATTTATCTAGCGTATAATCCGCTTTTTCACCATTAATCGTTAAAGAACCTTTAAGTCCGTTGATATTTCCGACGGTATAGCTGCCGTAACCGTTAAAGTTTACGATTTCAAATTCTGAATCACCTATCCATTCGCCCGAAAACTCGTCAACGCGATAGAAAGTATAATCGTAATAAGAAGAAGTTATTAAATCGTAAACCTTTCCTCTTAAGCTAAGGTTATCTTTAGAATAAGAAAGCATTCCGAATACGGTATCGGAACTGTAAAGATATACGGCGTTTTCAGTCATCACGTCTTCGGTATAGGTAAGCTCGTATATCTCTTTTTGCGCGATACCCTCGTCTTCGCTTGCGAAAACGATTTTAGCACTGCCGCTGCCGTCTTTACCTATTCCGTTAAAGGTTATCGTTGCAAATTCGTCCGCGGTAATCCATTTGCCGAAATAACTTTCCTTACTGCCATAGGTATAAGAAACGTCATTTCCGGTTAACGTAAGCTTTCCGCTTTCATCGAAGCAAGCGCTAAGCCCGTTAGAAAGCTTTATGCTTTCGCCTTCGTTTACAAGCTCGTACGTGCCCTTTAAAGTTTGATTTGTTCTTCCGTTATACAACGTATAAGTGTAATTGCCGGCGCCGTCAAACACATAATATATATCAGAGAGCGCAAATATACGATATTCACCCGCGAATTTATCGATAGAGAGCATATTTTTGCCGTTAAGCTTTATAAGAGAACCGTTAGACAATTCGCCTTCAATAGCGGTAGTTTCGCCAACGATAGTCAAAAGAATTTTATTTCCGTTAACAGTATAGGTAAAATCGTCGTAATCGTTAGTCGTTCCCTTTCCGTTTGCAAAGAAGGTATAAATCAAAGCTTTATCCGATTCTTTATAATAATAGCTGCCAATAACCGCGTTAGAAGTTTTTACCGCTATAAGAGGATCGTCGTCGGTTATCATTTGAACGACGCTGCCGCTAGCAGTATCGGTATAACGACCGCCTACGATAGATAATCCTTTATCGGTTATATCGGCTTTGAATATAAAGCTACCTTGAGCGTCTAAATTATTTGCATAGCGGTAACGTGCGAAATTAGCATTTGTGAAAATAATATCTTTACCGTTATATTTATATACTCCGCCGTAGTTACCCGTAGGATCTTCGCATTTAAATTCGCCGTTAGATTCAAGAGTTAAAACAACCTTTCTCATATCGCCCTCGCTAGATTGAACAAGCAAATAATAGCTATCGGCAACCTCTTTATTATCGGCAAACCCGACGTAAAACGTTATATCGCGCGTGGGAATATATCCGAACGGAACGGCTTGAGTGCATTCTTCGTCAAAATAATACCCATATGCGGAATATCCGTTTTCTCCTTGAATAAGCGAGCTTTGAGGTATTCCGTTAGTTCCGTTTTCGCCTAAATTTATTAAATACCAAAAGGACATCGGTTTATATGCTTCCGATATTACTAATTCGGTGCCGTCGATATTCTCGCCGTCGTCACCTTTTACGGGAGCTGAACCGAAATCGAGTTTTAACGTAAAGGAATAATTTTCTTCGTGAACTTCGGTATCTATTACCGGATAAGCTCCGTCGGTAAAATTCCAATCGAAATCATGCCAATGGAGTTTATTTTGCTGTTCAGAAGTTTTAGTAAGGTCAATTTCTGAATTTTTGCCGTTTTCAGCGTAATAGCAATTGAAAACAGTTGCGGAGTTTGCCCCGTATTCTCCCGTAGAAGAATCGGCTGCGCTTGCCGCCGTTCCGCCCGTATGAGAATAATCCGGACCAAGTTTTGCCGCCGAACTTAAAACGCCCGTTGCAAAGCTATCGGCAACAACGCTGTCTGTTTGCGCCATTGCAACGATTCCGCCCGAATAAGCGTGACAATACATTTCTAAGTTAACCGTATCGATAATTGTTGTTTGCGCGGAAACGTTACTAGTAGAATAGCAGTTTACAATGCCGGTATAGCTACACAACCAACCGACAACGCCGCCCGCATAAAACGAACCCGAAACGTTGCCCTCGGAATAACAGTTATTTACAGTGGCAACTACGGTTTCGTCGTTAGAATAAACGTATCCGACAACACCGCCGGCAACGTAAACAGTACCCGAATTGCAGTTAACTTCTACGTTAGTATGACAATATGATACCGACGAAAAGAAAGGATAACTGTAAGAAGCAAGAAGCCCTACTAAACCGCCGGCATACGCAAAGTGAGCCGCGTCGCCGTAAATTTCTAAATTACCGTTAATCGCATTGCAAAGCGTAACAACCGCACCGTAGCTTTGCCCTATCAAAGAACCGCAAATAAGCGTGCCGCCGTTGCTTTTAGCCGTTATGCTGAAGTTTTCAATGGTAAGATTGGTAATCGTTCCGCCGTAAAGATTATTGCTGAAATTGCCGTCATACGCCTGAACTACGCCGAACAAACCGACGTTGTTGCTGTTTGAAGAGTTGATAACGAAATTGGAAATAGTATTGCCTTTTCCGTTAAAAACACCGGCAAAACAAGCGGTGTCGTTGTTGCCGTCACCGATAATCTGAATTTCTTCGCCACGGAAATCAAGCGAATTTTCAAGCGTGAAATAAGAGGTGTTACCCGTACCGGCTTTGCCGCTGTTTATTTGTTCCGCAAGAAAGATTAGATCTATAGGCTCTTGAATTAGGTAAGGAGTTTCTTCCGTTCCGTTACCCGAAGAAGCAAGCTTAGATTCCGCTTTTGCAATGCCCGATACCGATACGACTAAATCTCTTGAAACGTTGCTTATCGTTACGGAATAAACGCCTTCTTCTTCGTCATAAGATACGCTTCTTTCTCTTTCGTTAACGGTAACAATAGGCAATTCATCTTCCGCTTTATAGAAAACACTCAGTTCAAAGGATATAGCCACTCTTTCTCCCGTTTTGGCGGAAGTAGGATTATCTTTAGAATATTTGACGCCTTCTACCTCTTCGTAAGTAACGGAATAAGTTTTGGCTTCAGGATTAACGTCGGGCGGCGTTTCTTTTTCGCATGCGCTAAATACACCGACCGCCGAGAATGCGACAAATAAACAAGATAAAATAATTAACAGTTTCTTTTTCATTTCGTTCTCCGTAAGATTATTAAATCAACCATAAATACGCAAGCAAAAAAATTATGCAAAGGGCTAACACCACGCAACCGATAAACGGCAACATTGCAAGGTAAGCGCCTCTGATCATAGCGCGTTTTTCTTTTTTTGTAAGATCTACGCGTTTTTTTTGATTGGCTTCCGTATTATTATTTTTTTTGCTAGGATCGTACCATCTAAACCCCTCTACGTTCATATCGGCGAAAGTTGTTTGGGTATCGATCTCATCTTTTTTACGCTTTGCCACTGCGTTATACTTCCTTATCGTTAGAATCAGCCGTAGTTTCGGCTATTGCGGCTTCTTTATCTAAACGGGCATACTCGGCTTTTTGCTCTTCGGTATCGTAAAGGTGACAAGCGCAAAAATGCCCCGACGTAACCTCTCTGTATTGAGGCACGTATTTTTTGCACACCTCCATACAACTGCCGCAACGTGTATGAAATCTACAGCCTTTAGGCGGATTTACGGGTGAAGGAATATCTCCTTCTAAAACTATTCTGTTCATCTTTACGTGCGGATCGGGCACGGGAACAGCCGAAAACAACGCCTTTGTATAAGGATGCAAAGTGTTTTCAAATATCTCTTTTTTAGAAGCGAATTCAACCATATTACCGAGATACATAACGCCGATATCGTCTGAAATATGCTTAACGACGGATAAATCGTGCGTTATAAAAACGTAAGCAAGTCCGAGTTTTTTTTGTAAATCTTTAAGCATATTTATTACTTGCGCCTGAATAGACACGTCAAGCGCCGAAACGGGTTCGTCGCAAATGACAAGTTCGGGATTAAGCGCAAGCGCTCTCGCAATGCAAATTCTTTGACGCTGACCGCCTGAAAACTCGTGCGGATAGCGGTCGAAATAATGCGGTTGCAAACCACACATTTCCATTATTCCGAGAACGTATTCGCGATAATGTTCTTTATCTACGATTTTATGCGCGAGCGCGGCTTCACCGATAATAGAACCAACGGTCATACGCGGCGAAAGGCTTGCATACGGATCTTGAAATATCATTTGCATTTTAGGACGGAGTTTTTCAAATTCGGAATCGGGTATTTTAGAAACTTCTTTACCCTTAAACCAAATTTCGCCGTCGGTAATATCGTAAAGGCGTAAAAGAGTGCGCCCCATAGTAGTTTTGCCGCAGCCCGATTCACCGACTATTCCGAGCGTTTTGCCCTTTTCGAGCGTAAACGAAACGTCGTCTACCGCTCTCAAATATTTAAGCGGTTTGCCGAAAAAACTTTTTTCTGCGACAAAATATTTTTTAAGGTTTTTAACCTCTAAAAGAGGCGAATTATTTTCTTCCGCAACGGACGCGTTTTCGCGTTTATTATCGGTCATTTTCGACCTCCTTTGAGTTTTCGTAAAGATAGCAAGCAACCTTATGCGTGTCGCTCACGTCGATAAGCGAAGGATATTCGCTCGCGCATTTTTTAGAACAACGCTCGCAACGATCGCGGAAATAGCAATAATCGGGCATATCGATAGGATTAGGAACAAACCCCGGTATACAATAAAGCTCGTCCGTTTCGTCGTCTACGGTGGGCTTGCTCTTTTGCAAACCTATCGTATAAGGATGCATCGGATGATCGAATATATCTTCGGTTGTACCCATTTCTATTATTTTGCCCGCATACATAACCACAACGTAGTCAGCCATTTCGGCAACGACGCCGAGATCGTGCGTTATAAGCAAAATACTGCTTTTGTTTTTTTCTTTAATATCGCGCAATAAATCGAGTATTTGCGCCTGAATAGTAACGTCCAACGCGGTGGTAGGCTCGTCAGCAACAATAAGTTTCGGATCGCATATAAGAGCCATAGCAATCATAACTCTTTGGCGCATTCCGCCGGATAATTCGTGCGGATATTTTTTATAAACGCCTTCGGCATCCGCAATGCCTACCCTGTTAAGCATTTCTATACTGCGTTGCTTAACCTTATCTTTAGGTAAATCGGCTATATGAAGCTTAGATACTTCGTCTAACTGATTGCCAATGGTAAAAACGGGATTAAGCGAAGTCATCGGCTCTTGGAAAATCATAGCGATTTCTCTACCGCGAACGTTTCTCATGGCTTCGGTAGGCATTTTAGCAATATCAACTACCTTTTCTTCCATTTCGAAAAGAGTGCCGCCTAAACCGTTTTTGCATTTTATGGGCTTACCTTTTTCGTCGGTTTTAATTTTGTCACCGTCTTTTTCATAAACGGGGATTTTATTGCCGTGTTCGTCACGCTTAAACGCGTTTGATTTGAAACGAATAGATCCGCCGACTATTTGACCGCTCGGACCTTGAACCAGCTGCATAAGCGAAAGAGAAGTTACGCTTTTGCCGCAACCGGATTCACCTACTACGCCTACGGTGCTACCCTCGGGAATAGAAAAAGTAACGCCGTTTACAGCCTTAACCACGCCCGTATCGGTAAAGAAATACGTCCTTAAATCGTCAAACTCTACAAGGTTTTTAGGATTTTGCATTTCGGTGGTATATTCTTTTTCGTCAACCTTGCGTTTTTTAAGTTTTTCGTAATACTTAATTTTAGCGGAATTTTCTTTAGAAATTCTACGTGATTCTTTAGCGGAGATATAATGAGATTTTTTTTCTATATTTTCAGCCATATTATATCACCTCTTTGATTTGGGATCGAAAGCGTCCCTTAGCCCGTCGCCGATAAAGTTGAACGCAAGTATTGCAAGCGTAATGCACACGCCCGCGGGAATCCAAAAATTAGGATAATAATTTAAGTACTCCGATTTGGTTGCATAGTTTATCATACTGCCCCACGTCGCCGTATTAAGCGGTGCGCCGAGTCCTAAAAAGCCGAGCGTCGCTTCGGTAAGAATTATACTGCCAAGCCCTAACGTCATAGAAACGATAAGCTGCGGCAAAACGTTTGGTATAAGATGGTGAAATATCTTGCGCCACGCGGAAAGCCCCGTGCATTTTGCCGCAAGCATAAACTCTTGCTCTCTTAAAGACAAGATTTGACCTCTGACAAGTCTTGCCGTGCCTGCCCAACCCATAAGGGTTAAAATACCCATCATATAATATAGTCTAGATATATCTTCTATTCCGAGCGAAGTAAACATCGCTGATAAAATAAGCATTATCGGCAACTGCGGAATACAATACAAAATATCTACGATACGCATTATAAGCTGATCTACCCATCCGCCGAAATAACCGGCAAGACCGCCCAAGAAAACACCGATAAGCGTTTCAAGAAAAATAACGACAAGACCTATCGTAAGAGAAATTCTGCCGCCGTACATAAGACGGGTTAAAATATCTCTCGCATAGTCGTCGGTGCCAAGCCAATGGCTTCCGCTAGGATCGGCTTTTACGTTAGACGTTGTGGGCGTAACCGTTATAAAATAGCCTTTTATAATCTCTTTTTCGCCGTTTTCGTTGATAATTTCAAACTCTATGGGTGCAGTTGTAACACTGTCTTTGCCTTGAGTCCCGTCCATATAATCTTCAGAATAAGGCGAAAAAATCGGACCGAGAAACGAAAAAGCAAACAATACGACAAGAGTTATCAATCCGAAAACCGAAAGCTTAGAACGGAAAAATCTTTTCATAACCGTTCTGCCGGGCGAAAGGACCTTTACTCTATCCGTAAGATTTTCACCGTGCAAGTCGTCGCCTTCGGGAATAAAATCGGCTTTTTGTTCTTGAGAAATTATTTTATTTTCTTCTTCCATAATAAGCCTCCTTTATTTACCGAGCTTAACGCGCGGATCGACAACCGCATACATAAGGTCGGTTAGTATTATACCTATAACGGTTAAAACGGCAATAAACATATTATACGCCATTATAAACGGAACGTCGCCGACAAGCATTGCCTGATACGCTACGTTACCTATACCTTGTATATCGAAAACCGTTTCGGTTATCATAGCGCCGCCGAACAAACTAGGAATAATACCTGCAAGCGTTGTAACAAGCGGAATAAGAGTATTTCTAAAAACGTGTTTATATACTACGGTTTTTTCAGATAAGCCCTTTGCCCTTGCCGTACGTATGTAGTCGGCATTTAAAACCTCTAACGTGTTAGTACGGGTATAACGCATCATAGACCCGACCGACAAAATGGTTAAAACCGCAATCGGCAAAACAAGGTGCCACAATTGGTCTAAAATATTTGTTGCCGAACCCATTCCGCCAACGGGAAACCACCCTAGATTAACGGCGAAAATCTTTATCATCAAGCTTCCGAAGAAGAAAGACGGAAAAGAAATACCGATCATCGTTAATAAAGTCGTGATATAATCGAGCTTACCGTATTGATTGCACGCGCTTTTTATGCCGAGCGGTATTGCGATAATAAGCTGAAGAATTAAAGAAATGAGCGAAATTGCAAAAGAAGTGCCCATATATCTTGTTATAACGTTTGCTACGGGCTGATTGTACTTAAAAGAAGTGCCTAGATCGCCCGAAACAAATTTTCCCAACCAACTGCAATAACCCGCAATAATACTTTTAGCGGAAGCTATAAACGCCGAAGTGGTTTTTATATTTCCGTCTTTATCGTATTTTTGTTCGCCGCCGCGGAAAACTTTGTTCCATAAATCGCTGTAGCCTTGCGCTTTAACCTCGTCTAAATCTTCGAGATTGCTGTCTAACATAAGCTGCTTTAATTCTTCGGAATCAACCGCAACGTTGGTATGCGTGCTGTAATATTGATTTTCTATATAGTTAACTGGCATAATTCTAACCAGCGTATAAAGTATAATCGATACGCCGAATAGCATAAGCAACGCTAACGATAATCTTTTGATAATATATTTAAACATCTCTTATTCCTGTTTTAAGGATTATTTTATATACCGCTTTTACCGCGCGTTTCCATCGCGCGGTAAAAGCATTGCAAAACTTAGTTGTAGTTAATTTCCCACATTCTTTCGGTAGGACCGGAATATTTGTACTCTACTTCTTTATGCAAAGTATTTGAATTAATTACGTTTTTGTTATATACCGCAAGATCCTTTCTTTGATAGGTCGGGAATTCAACCGCAAGATCCATAACCAAATCGAGCGCCGCCGCATAAATATCGGTACGTTCCGATTGAGAGTTAGTTGCTCTGCCTAAATCGATAAAATCGCTTAAATCAAGTACGATTTGTTTTTCTTTCGGATATTTATCGGTATTTAAAATTTCGTCATAGTTCCAATTCTTACGGTTGGTAGTTTTGCTGTCTTTATGATAAATTTGATACATATCGGGATCTACCGTAGAAGACCACGCAGCAGCCCATACCGCAAGCTCGCCCTTTGCAAGTTTTTTAAGAGCGGATACGTCCGTACCGACGGTTATTTTAAATCCACACTGATTAAGAATTGTTCTTGCTTTTTCAAACATAGCCGCGGCAGGGTGATCTTCAGTTTCGCCGGCTATAGTAAACTTATATTCAAGTTTATGACCGTTTTTCTGATAAATACCGTCGCTCCCCTCAGTATATCCTGCCTTTTTAACTAATGCTTTTATATCTTCAACAACGGTATTAGCGTTATACTTATAGTATTCTTCTGTTGTTTTTTCATCCGGATAAGCCCAAGAAAGCTTTGTCATAGGACGAATAATCTTTTCAGCCATATTTCCGCCGTAATAAGTGCCTATTATCGTGCTGGTATCGAACGCCGTCATAATAGCTTGGCGAATTTCTAAATCGGGAACGTATTTGGGGTTGATACCAACGTAACCGTAGCCGTTTGCCTTATATTCTATTGCCGCAAGATGATCGTGTTTACCTACTTCGTTTACGTTAGACGGTTTTGCGTTAGGCGTACCGTAATCGATAGATCCCTCTATAAGACGGTTAAGAATGTTGCTATCGCCAACCTCTTCATAAACAAATTTTTTGATTTTAGCGTTACATTGCCCGCTACCGGTTGTTTCAAAATACTCGTTGCGTTCAAAATACACCTTTTTGCTCGTCCAAAAATCAGCGGGGTTTACATCAGAAGGTTTATTACTATCAGTTCCTCTAGCAGTAGAGGCTCTGTATGCGCCGGCACCTACGGGAAGAGCGTTTTTCTTATCAGAGCCCAAAACGTTTTTAAAGAAATCGTTGTCTCTTGCTTTAACGCCGTAAGGATAGTCTGTTGTATTAGCTATAGTTTCCGCATCGGAATAATAATGCATAGGCGCAACCGCGAACGCAAAGTTCCATATAGCTTTAGGATCTATTCCGTTGATGGTTATAGATAAAACGTCATGCTGTTCTTTAAGCTTAACTTTATTTACACCGTTAAATTCAGAGGCTTTATAAGTTTTTATACCGCTGATATCTTTAACGCTGTCTTTTTGATCGGCAAAGAATTTAGACTGTTCTTCTAAAAACCAATCGTCAAAAATATTAGAACCGGTAGACATGCCGTACAAAATAGTATATACGCCGGACTTTATAGAAGTATCGTCCGCATAGTTATCGTAAACGATTTTTATAGCTTCGGCTTTTTGTAAAGCTTCTTTTGCAACGGCTTCGCTGCAATTATTATGCGACGCTTGATATTCTTTTATTTTATCGCTAGAAGCAGCGTCAGCCATCATTTGAGGATATTCGCAATTGTCTTCGTTAAGTTGCGTAATATATTTACCGTTAGCGTCCTTTTTGGCTTCATAGTTGCCGCTGCTGTTTTTTTCGTATTGTTCGCCGATTATTCCCTCAATATAAAGGAAAGACTGCCAATCTTCGGTAAAAGAATAGTTTTCTTCATAAGCCTCTAAACCGCCGACGTTACCGTTCCAATCGGATTCTAAATCCGAACGGAAACGAGTACGGATTTTGTCTAAATCAGCTTGCATTTGCGCCGTCAATTCAACTTCACCGTAACTGTCTTGCGACCATTCGATTATGTTGTTTATACGTTGCTGAGCGTTCGCGCGGAATTTCTGATCGTTATCTACACCCGTATCCGCCATAGTCGGATCGTTGTTGCGGTAAGCCTTAAGCCCTTGAATATCAACCGAATATATGGTAGAAGAACCGCTGTACATAGGATCGAGATAAACGTATAAGTTAAATAATACGTCTTTTATAGTGAGGTCTACGCCGTCACTAAATTTAATTCCGTTTTTAATAACAAAATCGTAAGTAGTGCTTTCAACGTTGCCGTTAACTTCCTTAGAGGTGATTTTATAATCTAAAACTACCGTAGGATAATCTTCACCGCAAGCGACGTTTCCTTCGTTATCGGTTGCAAGCATTCCGATTTGCGTAACGCCTGCAATCGTTGAGTCGGTTGCACTTGTTGCAAAAAACGGGCTGAAAGTTCCGTCAAGCGCACTTATAGAGAAAGTTAGCGGACGGGTTTCGGGATCATAGGTTTGTTCGCTATCGCCGCAAGAAGTCATTGATAACAACATCAAACTTGCAAGAGCGATTGCCCCGATTCTTTTAAATAAATTTTTCATTTTTATATAACCTCCGTTTGTTGGTTGTATTATAATACTATTATTATCGTGGGATTGTTTGAAACGGTAATACCGCTCGGTAACGATGAGGGAGCAATCGGCAAATAGTCTTTTGCAATAGAACTTAACGCTTTACCGTTAAAATTGCCACCCTTTGTGTTTATCTTCATACTGCCGCCGTCAATAACTAAATTGCTAACTTTAGCTTTTTCGCTTAACCCGTTATAAATAAAGTAAGCATTAAACTCGGTATTATTGTTTTTAGCAGTGTATTCACAAGTAAAATCTTTTACCGTTAAATCTGAAATAATCGCATTATCGGTTATATTGCCGAAAAGCGAAAAATTACTGCCTGGTTTATCCACTTGAACTTGGCGAAGCGTTAAACCGGAAATGGTATAACCGTTGCCTTGTATCACACCTGAAAACTCAATATCGGGCGTGTTTGCAACGGACTCATTTAAATCGGCAACAATACTGTTTTTGATAAAGAATTTTCCGTTCACAACCGTTTTGTCGTCTACCTTTACGCCCGTAAACATTTGATATAATTCCGAACTTTTAGAGATAACCTTCCATTCGCCGGAAAGATACTTTGCGTAAATCTTAACGTTTTCTTCCTCTCCGGTGGCTTCTATCGGCCAAGTGACTTTTTGCGTACAATCCGCGTCTTTATAAAACTCTGCAAAAACGTAACCGTCAGGCGAACTGACGCTAGAAGGTTTACCCGTAAATAAATCCATTTTAGGCTCTTCTATCTTCTGCGTTGTTCCGAATTTATATTCTTTGATAATATCGCCTGCGTTATACGTTTTATCTTTATAAACAAGCTTATCTCCAATACTATCGTCGGACGCAAGCAAAACTTCTAAAACTTGATTGCGAATCCAATGCGCGTATAAATGAAGATCTTCACCTTCGCTTAATCTATACGTATCGAAGTTAAATTTTTCACCTAGCGCAACGATACCGTTTTCTTTATCGGTATAAACGATTTCTCCGTTGTCGTCTGTCTTGGCAAAATACCACCCCTCTAACGTATGATTATCACACGAAACGGTAAACGTCCCGCTTGCGGAAATTTGCAAACCGACGGCATATACGTATGGCTTGCTATACCACATCGTACCAACGTCGCTATTGTTGTTAAACTCTCCGCCGTTGGCATGATAAGTTACCGATGCGGTAAGATTATATCTCTCTTTCTCTTTTTCTAAAGAAGGACCTAAAGAGCATGCCGAAGCGAAACAACATACGAAACAAAGCGTCAGTGCGATAAGCAATATTTTTTTTATTTTATGGCTCATCGATTATCTTCTCCGTTGTTTTTTTCTTTTTTCAAAGTATCTTTGCGATCTCCTATAAACTTAAACGCAATCGCGATAAGAATAAATAACACAGCAACAGCGTATCCGCCAACGTCAACCGTTGCGCCGCAACCGCTTGAGGGTTCGTCTACCGGTTGTTCGTTTGAATCAGCGGCTTTTACGTTTACGGCAACGAATAATTCAGTCGTTTCGCCGTTTTCGTTAGTATAATTTATCGTAACGTCACTGTTATACGTGTATAACGCACCCGTAGATACAAGCGTCAATTTAGTTGAATCTATAATTTCGGTTGATCCGTCGTCATACATTACGGTCACGCTTAAGCCGCTCATATCGAAGGTTTCGCCTTCAACGTAATCGATTTTATACCCTTCGTTTGCGGTTATATATTGAATTCTAACGGTAACGCCGTAAAGCTTTTTGATAGCACGCATTTGATTTTCTACCGAAGTCAAGCGGTCTACGTATCCGTCTTTAATAAATACCTGCTGAGATTTGGTTACGTTGCCGTACAGTCTGCGAACTTCTTTTACGGTTTCGGAAAAAGATTCTACGTCAGCCTTATACGTTTGCGTATCACCGTTTTTAGCCGTTGAAAGCCATAACGAAAGCGTTTCGTCGCTAACAAGATTTTCCGCAGCGGCGTTAAAGCTACGCGTAACGTCGTCTATCAACTCACCGATAAGAGTTTTTGTGCCGAAGTATCTGCCGTATACGTAGTTATCGTATCCGACGCCGTTAGACGGATAATTTATTATAAGCTCGCTCTTTTCGCCCACTTTATCGGTATAATATACAAACAATTCGTCAAAGTTTGAATAATAATAGCTGTAAATCACGGGGTCGGTAAGCGGACTTTCCGAGTTGACGTATTCGTTTTGAATTTCGTCTACCGTAGAATTATATAACGTTTCAAGAACAGGCGCTTTAATGCTTTCAAAAGTATATTCGGTTATTCCGCTTCCGTAAAAAGCAAGATTACCAATCAACTTTAAGCTATACGGGAATGAAATTTTAGCAAGCGATTCGTCGGTTGCTTCGATATTTTCACCAATCATATAGAAAGCGTAGTCGTCTATTCTCACCGTCCCGTCTACAACTTCGTATGAAGATTCGCTTACGGCTTTTGCCGTCGGATAACAAATAAGAACGTATCCGCCATCGGTGTTTTTATAAAGAACGCCGTCTTTTGCAAAGAACAACTCGTTTTCTTTTGCTACGCTAATATTTTCAAGCTTGGTTGCGCAAGCAAAAACACCGTAACCAATCTCTTTTAGCGTCGCGGGTAAAGAAATTTCGGTAGCATGGTTTCCGTAAAGCGCCATATCGTCTATTTTTTCTACGACGGGCATCACGATTTTAGAAAACGCGCCTTTAGCGTTGCCAACCGCGATTGCAGCCATACCTATTTCTTTTACCGAGTTAAGCGTTAATTGATCTAGGGCGTTACAGTTATAAAAAGCGTAATCGCCTATCTTAACTACTTTTGAAAGGTCTATATTTTTAAGTTTACCGCATTCGGCGAAAACATAGGATTCTATTTCGGTTATATTATTTAATTCAACGACCGTAAGAGCGGAACAGTTAAAGAATACCGAAGTTTTTATCTTTGATATGCCGCTGCCGAAAATCACTTCTTCAAGAGATGCGCAGCCTTTAACGTTACCCGAAAAAGAGAACTCTACAAACGTATAACTGCCTATATCGGTCACGTTATCGCCGAAAACCACCTTTTTGAGAGAGTTGGCTTTACCGAAAACATACGTGCCGGTTTTTTTAGCGGACGGAACGGTTATTTCGGTAATGCTTTCGCATCCGTAGAATGCAAAGCTGCCTAAATTTTCAAGATTTTCGGGTAAACTGCTTATTTCAAGCACCTTACAGTTACGGAACGCGCTATCGCCTATTATCTTAACGTTTTTGCCGAGAGAAATTTCCGAAAGGAAATTACAGTTTGCAAACGCATAAGCGCCAATTTCCGTTACGGAATCGGGGAGCTTTATCGTCGAAAGATAAGTGCCGTAAAACGCTTCCGCTTCTATTTCGGATATTTTTGAACCGCTTTCAAAGGTTATCGAATTAAGTTTAGAGTTCTTAAACGCGCCTTTACCAATAGATTTTACGCTTGACGGAATAGTAATTTTGCCTATATAAGCGTCGGCAAACGCGTAATCGTAAATAGCCGTAACGCTGTTTTCAACTATAACTTCGTCTTCCTCGTCAAGCAAAGCCAAAAGAACGGTTTTATCTTTGTTATAAAGAATATTTTTTTCTATAACGTAGTCGTTGCCATTAAGCTTTATATTCGTATAACCGCCGAACATTGCACCCGAAAGTTTAATTTGTTCTAACGCGAAATCGGAAGGAAGAATTATCTCGGTAATCGAGTTACCAAATAAAACGTTCTCACCCCATTCGGTTACGCCGCTCGGAACGGTAAACGAAGAAATATTTGTATCGGCAAATGCATAATCGCCTATTTTACGAACTTTGCACCCTTTGATATATTCAATCTTAGCTAAACCGCTATATCTAAACGCTTCAGCCCCGATAACGTATTCGGTATCGTTTTGGTTAAGCGATACTTTTTTAAGTTTAGCGCAACCGTAAAACGCCTTGTCGCCTATCACGGAATTGTTAAGCTGAATATATGCAAGTTGCGTGCAATTTTTAAACATTCCGTTACCGATTGCTGTAAATTCGCCGGTGGTTATCGATGATAGTTTTTCACACTCGGCAAATACTTCTTCTCCGGCAACGTGCATACCCGTCAAATCCAAACTTGTTAAAGATTTGCAACCGTAAAACGCTCTGTCAAACGCCGTGCCGATCGCTTGCGGTTTTATTATTTCTTTTAAGCTAGAACAACCGTAGAAAGAATTTACACCCATCGTAACGACTTTTACGTTGCTTAAATCGAGAGTTTCAAGCGAAATACAACCGTTAAACGCGTTGCGATATATAAGCTTTATATCAGCGTCGGCTATTTCTTGTTTCTCACGGCTGACAAAATAAACCTTTTTAAGTGCGGCACAATTTATAAAGGCGCTTTCGTTTATATTCATAACCGTTTTGGGGATAATAACCTCTTCCATCGTGGTATTATCTTTAAACGCTTCTACGCCGATATACATTATACTTTTATCGTCGGGTATCTCAACTATTTTATCTTTGCCGCGATATTCTTTTAGGGTATAATCGGAAATTACAAACGGATCAAGTACCCTCACGGTAAATGCCGCGGAATAAATCGTTTCGTCACCGTTATCGTCTAAGAAGGTTGCGCTTATGCTTGCAGAACCTTTCTTTTTTAGATTGAGCTTGCCTTTTTGATCTACTTCGGCAACGTCGGTATTGCCCGATTCCCATTTTATATTTAACTCTGATTTGGGATAGTACCACGGATCGGTTTCTAAGCCGAGCGTTATCTCTTGATCGGGATACAGCGCAACCGTGCCGGACGCAGTTACAAGCCTTTCTTCGCTATCGGCTATAACGGAGAATGAAAGCGACGGTCTGCCGAGCGGTTGAGAGTTTTCCGTTGTAACGGTAACTTTTATCGTTCTTTCAACGCCCTTCCCGTTAGATACCGTTATATTTGCAACGCCTGCTTTTAGTCCGACGATTTCACCGTTTTTAACGTCGGCAATAGACGCGTTATTAGACGACCAAGTGAAATTTGAAAGATTTGCGTCGCCGCTATATGCGAGCGAAACCTTATGAGTTTGATATACGCCGAGAGTTATATTTTTCTCTCCCTCGTTTAATTCAAACGTATCGGGCGCAACGCCGGCGTTAGCCTTGGTTAAATCTATATAATACATACTGTGATTCAATGCATAGTCATCTAGTTGCAAATATAGATTGCTTTTGTATTTTTCGTAAATATCGGTAATATCGATCGAAACGGTATTTTTACCGTTCTTTACACTGTCGTAAATAGGTGTAACGTAGTCGGTAACCTGTTTAAGTTCGTCGCCGTCTTGATAGCACAAAAGCGCGGACTGAGCGTAATGGTTATCGAATATATCTAAATCGAGATATATATTTTGCTTTACAACGTTGCCGTCTTTATAATCGTTAAATCTAATACGTGCGTCTTGCAATACGGGAGCTTCGTAATCGGTATAGAAAGAGAAAGAATAGGTTTCTCTTGCCGGTTCGGATTCTACGCCGTTAATGGATACCGTATCGGAGATAAACTCAAAGTCCATCGTATACTTGCCGTTAGAAACCAAGCCGTTTTCTAGCGGAGGTAATTCAAATTTTACGAACGCAGGTCTTCCGCTGCTACCGCCGGTGTAAGCTTTTGCAACTCTGTTTACCGTTTCGCTACAAATAATCTCGCCTGTTTCGGCGTTTTTAAGCGAATAATTGACTATACGAGCACCGCGTAACAATCCTACGTATAGCCCTCTGAATTGCCATGCGGTAAGATAATTGTTATTATTATTTTCGCCGTAATACAAGTTATAACAAGACATTGCGTTATGCTCTTCTTCGGTATAAACGCGCGTTGCGTTTTCGTTTTGCAAATAAGCAAACGTGCCCATCGGCATAGAATAATCTTCGTTATAATACATTGTATAAGGCTGTGTTGCCCATACGCTTGCATTAAGCTTGTCTTCATCGTCTACGGAAGAATCTTTAAGCGAAGCGTCTACTTCATATGCCGTACAATCGAGCATAGGCGCAGCAGCCCAATCCCCGTAGAACCCCATAAAGGGCAAAGTTAAACCGCATTGTTCTTCGGTTTTGCTTTCTAAACTTACAAAACCTTCGACAAACATTCCGTTTTTAAAGCTATCGTCTATATACTTCTTTTCGGCGGAAGAAAGCGTGAACGTAACGGTTATAGTTGCAACGGAATTGCCGCTAACGGTAAGATCGTTGCCGCTCTTGCTTGCGCCCTCTACGCTCCACACGGGAGTTATATCGTCTAATATATGAGCTTGTTCCGCAACGGCAAGACCGTCACTTGCAAGCGTTTCGGTCATAAATACCGGATTTACGGTGAAAGTATACGCAGTATCGGCAAAGTTTGCAATCTTAAATTCAACTGTGTAGCTTCCGCTCTTTTCGGGATCATGCCCTAAGTTGACAACGGGGCGATAATCCGTATCCTCGTTTTCGGTATAAAGATATACTTTAGAATTTATAGCGTTTTTAAGGCTACCGAGTCCCGCGCCTTGTTTACGCGGAGAATACGGCAAACCGTCTCTATCGTATATAATATTTGCGGTACTCATAATAAGCTGATTTACGCGCTGAGTAAGTTCGTGCGTATTAAGATTGCTTTGAGTTTCTTTTAAATAGCTTCTTATAATAGAAACAACGCCTGCCATATTAGGAGAAGCCATACTCGTACCGCTTTGCTCGCCGTATCCGCCCGGAACGGCAGAAGTAATTTCGCCGCCGTGCGCGGTTATCTCCGGCTTAAGCTTAAGATCGGGCGTACATCCCCAAGAAGAGAATTCGCTCATAAACGGACCGGCAAGTTGAGTTTTATCTATTGTTACCGTGCCGATTCTTCCGTTAGTAGAAGCGTATTTCGCCATTGCGTTACCGGCATCCATCGTAATAGCGGCAGAAGGTATCGGATCAACAACTTCGCCGAGCGACATTCTTATCGAACCGGGTACGTTATTATAAACAATAATACCGATTGCCCCCATACTTGCGGCTATTTCAACTTTATCTTTAAAAGTGTTGTCGCCACGCTTTACTAAAGCTATACGGTTGCCTGCCTTTAACGCGGCTTTAACCGACGGAGTGTAATCCGAAACTTTGCCGACGCCGGGAACGGAAACGTATTCTATTGTTTTGCTATTTTCCGAGCCTAGCATTTGCTCGGCAAAATTAAAGCTTTTGCTGTATTGGTCGTTTGATTCTTCATAATAAACGGGAGTATTTCCGTTAGCAATCATATACGGCGACATTTTTCCGCTTATACTAGCGACCGATAATGCTGAAGAAAATACCGAAGGAGAACCTACCGTACCTGAATCGGGGTTCGACGCAAGGTTTGTTCCGAAATTTCCGCCGTAGCCCGAACTATAGTCGTTGCTTGCGGCGCAAACCAAGCTGATACCCGCTTCGCGTACGCTTGAGTAAACTCTATTAAGCTCTTCCCCCTCGTCGTCACCGTCGGCAGTCGTAGAAAATCCGCATGAAGTACCTAAACTCATGTTTATAACGTCAACGCCGAGCAACACGCAGTCTTCGAGCGCGGCTAAAATATCTTCGGTTTGAGCACCGTTAACCTCGCTGTCTTCCATATCGTCGGTAAAAACCTTGCATATGACAAGCTGAGCTTCGGGCGCAACACCGATAAACGCTTCCGGTACGTGATTACCGTCTTTATCGGTATACCCGTTGGGATCGTAACCCGCAACTATACCTGCAACGTGAGTTCCGTGATTAGAATAAGAAGGATACACGTCTGCATCACTATCGGCGTAGTCGTATGCAAAAGGCACTTTTTTGCTTATATAAACGTCTTTTGCACCTAATTCCTTGCCACCGAGATTTTCTCTGTTTTCAGCAACAAGGTCTTTGTCTTTTAAGATATTTTCTATCGAAGCGTAATCGAAAACCGCTTCGTTCATAGGATATTTATCGGCATAAACCTTAAAAGCATCGTGCGTGTAATCCAAACCGGTATCGATTACGGCAACGACCGAACCATCACCCGTATACTTTACTTCGGATGAATCATAAACGCCCGTTGCATAAACTTTGGTTTCGTTTATAACGGCAGCGGCGCGCGTAATAGCTGAGTCACTGTTTTTGGTATCGTATATACTATATGAACCTTCAGCCGTTTCGGGATGCGCGTAAGTTTCCGAAACGCAAACGCTTGCCACGCCTGAAATAGCTTTGATAGAAGATAAATATTTAGTATTAACCTTTACGGCAACGGCGTTATCGATTGCGGAATAACGGTATTCTAAAGTATAAGGAATACCTGCAGAACCAAGCTTACTTAAAAAAGCGTCTTGATCTTTTTTTATTTTACGCGCGGAATTTTGACCTTTAGAAGTGCCGATAAAATCGTTCACGTCATCGCCGCAAGCTTCTTCAACAAGGTTTTTACCGTCAAGACTAACTATAACGGTACGTATTTCACCCGTAGATTGTTCTTTTATAACGGAAGATGATAAATTTTTAAGAACGATATCCGACATATCGATTTGCCCCGTTACATCGGTAAACAAAGCGCCGTCGGCATAAGAAACAGTGCCGCCGAACTCTAAGTTGCCTATAACGGGCGATAAACCGATCATCGCCGCAAGCGCAAAACATAACAACCGTCTTTTTGTTCTTTTCAAAATAACCCTCCTAAGGAGATCGCTTTATTCGCATTGTTTTAAATACATATTTCACAATTTAAAACAAGAAATATAATAGCGACGTAATAATATTCAACAAATTTCCACAAGTATATATTTTAACCGAAAAGTCAACAATTGTCAAACAATATAACCCTCATTGAAAAAATTTCGACATAATTCACGGAAAAAACGAATTATTGCATAAAACCAGTGAATGTTTGCATTTTTATTCATAATTTGCTTTATTACGCTTATAATATTGTCTTTCAAAAAAACTTTTTTATTTTTTTATAGCTCTCTTTCTTTTGAGTTTTTTTGTAAATATAGCGTATTACGCTTTATATTATAATCGCTTTATCCTCCATAAAAAAACACGCGGAAAAGCTTTGTGCTTTTCCGCGTGAAAACCTTAATTTTTTTTATGTTTTTTCAAAATTATACGCCCTTTTTAGCTCTTCTAACCGATTCAGCATCAGAAGTGTTGAGTTTAGAAACGTGTCCGTTAAGAGGCATAATCTTGTCGTTGATAAAATCTATAATCCATTCCGCCTGCGGGAAGAATTCTTCATCGAATTCGTGAGGAGGAGTAATCCAATTCTTAGCGCCGCAAACAACGGGAGGAGCGTCGAGATAATCGAAGCACAATTCGCCGATATTTCTAGCAAAGTCGTTAAGGATAGAACCTCTCTCGCAAGCGTCGGAAGCAAGAATAATCTTACCCGTCTTTTTAACGCTTTCTACAACCTTATCGTAGTTAAACGGAACAACACTTCTTGCGTCGATAACTTCAGCTTCTACGCCGTATTTTTCAGAAAGAATTTTAGCGGCTTCCATTGCCTTATAAAGCGTTGCACCGATAGTTAAAATAGTAACGTCGCTACCGACTCTCTTTATATCGGGTTCGCCGAGCGGAATTTCATAGTATCCCGTAGGAACGCCTTCTTTATGGAATTCTTCGCCTTTGCCGTAAATTCTTTGGCTTTCAAAGAATATAACGGGATCGGTGCCGTTAAGAGCGGCATTCATAAGACCTTTAGCGTCGTAAGGAGTTGCAGGGAAGCAAACTTTAAGTCCGGGAACGTGCGCGGGAAGAGCAACCCAATCTTGCGAGTGTTGCGCGCCGTATTTGCTGCCGACCGAAACACGAAGAACAACCGGCATTTTAAGAATACCCGAAGACATTGCTTGCCATTTAGCGAGTTGGTTAAATATTTCATCACCCGCTCTGCCCATAAAGTCGGCATACATAAGCTCTACGATAACTCTGCCGCCGCAAAGCGCGTAACCTACAGCCGAAGAAACGATTGCGGCTTCGGAAATCGGAGAGTTGAAAAGTCTGTGATACGGAAGAGCTTCCGTAAGTCCTTTATAAACGGCAAACGCTCCGCCCCAATCTCTAACGTCTTCACCATACGACGTAAGCGTAGGATCTTTATAATATCTGTCGATAATAGCCTCAAACAATCCGTCGCGGATATTAAAGGCTTTCATATCGGAAACCTTATTGCCCTTTTCGTCAAACGCGTAACGGAGTTTGTTAGCGATTTGCTTAACTCTGGGATTTTCTTCCATAGGCATTTTAACGTCTACGGGACGATCTTCCATCTTTTCAACCGCGCCGTTAGAGAACATAAGGTTTTCTATATAATAGGGATCTTTAGAGAAATCGTGGTAAGGCGATTCTACGGGATCGGCTGCGAGTTTGCAAAGTTTAAGCATTCTTTCGCTTACGGAAGCGAGAATTTCGTCAAACTTAGCGTCGTTTTCCACCTTAGCGTCAACAAGCGCTTTTCTGTAAGTTATAAGCGGATCGTATTCTTTCCAAGCTTCTACCTCTTCGGGAGTACGATAGCTCATAGCGTCGGAAGGCGAATGTCCTCCGAAACGGTAGGTTACAACGTCGAGAAGCGCAGGACCTTTACCCTGTAAAAGAAGTTCTTTCTTTCTGCCCACTGCGTCGATAACCGCGAGAGGATTAAATCCGTCAACACGTTCCGCATACATTTGAGAAGGCGTTACGCCTGCGCCAAGACGAGCGAGGAAATCATAAGCCATGGTTTCACCGCGAGTTTGACCGCCCATGCCGTAATCGTTATTGAAGAAATTGAAGAGTATGGGAAGTCCGCCCTTCTTTTCCCACAAGGTTTTGAATTGATCCATTGCGGCAAAGTTCATAGATTCATACACTACGCCGCAACCGACAGCGCCGTCGCCTACGTTGGAAATCACTATACCCTTTTTATCGTTAACTTTTTTGTAAAGAGCCGCGCCGAGCGCAACGGGTGCTGCGCCGCCGACTATAGCGTTATTGGGATAAATACCGAACGGCAAGAAGAAGACGTGCATAGAGCCGCCCATTCCTCTGTGGAAGCCCGTACGACGAGCAAATATTTCACTCATAAAGCCGTAAAGCAAGAAATCAACCGCTAAATCTTTAACGTTGCCCGTTTTATTTATTTTCTCTACGGGAGCGAGAGTTTCGCCACCCATAAAGTCTTTCATAATCTGATAAAGTTTATCATCGGGAAGTTTATAAATAGACGCAAGACCTCTCGCAAGAACTTCACCGTGAGAACGGTGAGATCCGAAAGTCATATCGTCAAGATCAAGGTTATAAGCCTGACCGACGGCTGCGGCTTCTTGCCCCATAGAAAGGTGCGCCGGTCCGGGATAAGTGTGCTTAAAGCCTTGATATTCACCCTTAATCTTTATGGAGTTAATCATGCTTTCAAATTCACGAAGCACTGCCATATCGTTAAAGATTCTAACGAAATCTGCGTTAGAAAAGTTTTTCTTTTCGTCGGCAATAGTTTTATTGTACTGATTTACCGCGATATCTTCAAAGTGGATTTTACCGGACTTACGAAGTTCTATCGGATCAACGAATAACTGTTTAGACATTTTTATATTTTCTCCTATTATTTTTTTATTAAATCGCTAAAAGCTTAAATTTGGAATAACGCTTCGCGAACGATTTCACATACGGTCGGATGCGGGAATACGAGTTTTTTGATATTTTCGATATCCACTTCTAAGTCAATCATCGCGGAAACCGCAACGATAAACTCACCTGCGTAAGAACCTATTACGTGCGCGCCGATAAGAGTATTAGTCTTTTTATTAACGACAAGTTTGCAAATTCCGTCAAGAACGCTGTTTTCGGCTATATATCTGCCGGAATAAGTCATCGGAATGGATACAACCTTAACGTCTAATCCCTTAGACTTAGCGCTTTCTTCCGTTTCACCGACAGAGCCTACTTCGGGATTTGTGTAAATAACGGAAGGTATAACGTTATAACGCATTACGTCTTTTTTGCCGAGCATATTGTTAACGGCAACTTCGGATTCTCTGTATGCGGTATGCGCAAGCATAACCTTTCCGTTAACGTCGCCCGTTGCGTATACGTTAGCAACGTTAGTCATCATATGATCGTCCGTAACGATTGCGCCGCGTTCTAGATTTACGCCGATATTTTCTAATCCGATATCTTTGGTAACGGCGCGTCTGCCTATTGAAAGAAGAATCTTATCCGCATTAACCTTTTCGGTTTTGCCGTTTCTTTCAAATACTACGCCGTCTTTTTCTATACCGGTAACCTTGCAACCGAGATCGAATACCACGCCTTTTCTTTCAAGCGATTTTTGTAAAATAGCCGAAACCTCTTTTTCGGTAGGTCCTGCGATTTTATCGAGCATTTCTACAACGATAACCTTGCTGCCGACGGAAGAAAAATAGCTTGCCATTTCAAGACCGATTACGCCGCCGCCGATAACGACCAGCGTTTCGGGGATTTCTTGTAAATCCAAAATTTCGCGGTTGGTTAAAACGAAGCCGGATTCTATTTGCTCTTTCAATCCCACTATGGGCGGAACTACGGGCATAGATCCCGTTGCTATAAGCAAACGCTTCGCGGTGAAGGTTTCTTCACCCGCTTTAATCGTATATCCGTCCGCACACTTGCCCTCTATATGAGCTTCGGCGTTTTTGATTGTAACCTTGTTCTTTTTTAATCCCGCTTTAACACCGGAAACAAGCATCTTAACAACGCCGTTCTTTCTTTCAACAACAGCCTTTTGATCGACCATTGCTTTACCCTCTACCTTAACTCCGTAATTAGAAGCGTGGTTAGCGTAATCGACTACCTTTGCCGAATTAAGAAAGGTCTTTGAAGGAACGCAACCTTCGTTTAAGCATACTCCGCCGAATTCTCTTTTTTCGATAACCATCGTGTTTAATCCGGCATGACCGGCGCGTTCCGCTGCAAGATAACCTGCAGGGCCGCCGCCTATAACTATTAGATCGTAAACCATTTTCGTTTAATCTCCTTTTATAATTAAATCGCCTTAGAATCGGCTAATAGGTTCAAACTGAAATTCTCAAGATACTCTTTAAGTTCTTTAAGAAATCTAGACGCGGGAGCGCCGTCAAGCGCGCGGTGATCGTAAGACAACGAAAGATTCATTGCCGTATACGGAATCATTTCGCCGTGAGCGCCGAGTTTCACTCTCGTTTCTAAAGTACATACGCCAAGTATACCCGTTTGAGGAGGATTAACTACGGGCGTAAAGCTTTCAATTCCCATAGTTCCGACGTTGCTGACCGTAAAGCTGCCGCCCGACAATAAATCGGGAGAAAGCTTGCCGTCTATCGCGTCTTGAGAGAGTTTTTTGCTCTTTGCCGCAATTTCGGAAAGGGACATTAAATCCGCGCCGAACAACGTGGGAACTAGCAATCCTCTAGGCGTATCGGTAGCAATACCCATATTAACGTGATCGAAATAACGCATGGTATCGCCGTTGATTAGGTTAGCGTTTAAATCTCTATGTTTTTTAATAACTCTCGATACGGCGTAAACGATAATGTTGTTTACGGTTATATTGGGAAGTTTAAGTTTTTCTGCATTATCTTTAAGATATTTTCTAAACGCCATTATATTGGTGCAATCGAAAGAGATGTTATGCGTAAGCTGAGCCATCGTTGAAAGGCTTGCAACCATATTTTTGGCGATAACCTTTCTGATGTTAGACATTTTTTCGTCTTTATAAGAACGAACGTCAACGTTTTCGGCAATGCTCTTTTCGGAAGAGGGAGCGTTGTTAACGTCGGAAATAATTTCACGAGGATTAACGCTTGCTTCTCTAACGTCTTTTTCTATTATTCTGCCCTTAGGTCCGGTAGGAGTGGCTGTTCTTAAATCAACGCCTAGCTTTTCGGCAAGATGACGAGCTCTCGGAGAAACGAAGATTTTTCCGTTTTCTACAGTGGGAGCAGCCGCAACGTTTTTAGCGGGAGCGGAAACGCTTTCCGCCGCGGGAGCTTTAACCTCCTCGGCAACCGCTTGAACAGCGCCGCCGGGCGCGAAACAAGATGCGTCTACGCCGTGTTCGCCTATTGCGAGAACGTTTTCGCCGACGGGCACTTCGTCTCCCTCGTTCCAGAATAAAGCGAGAACTTCGCCTTCGATTTCAGCTTCCGCGTCGAAAGAAGACTTGTCCGTTTCGTACGAATACAAAGCGTCACCCTTTTTAACTTTATCTCCGACTTTAACGTTCCATTTGGTAAGAATACAGCTTTCAACCGTTATGCCGGATTTAGGCATTGTAACGGGTTCTGCCTTGATATCCGCAGGTATTACCTTAGCCGCAGGCGCTGCAGCCGCGGGTTTAATCTCTTCGGCTGCGGCAGGCTGAGCCGATGCTCCGTTAGGCGCGAAAGACGATACGTCTTCGCCTTTATTGCCTATTACCATTACATTGGTTAAAACGGGCACTTCGTCACCCTCGTTAAAGAAGGTTGCAAGAACCTCGCCTTCCGATTCGGACACAAAATCTATTGAAGATTTATCCGTTTCAAAAGAAAAGAGAACGTCGCCTTTTTTAACTTTGTCGCCAACCTTAACGTTCCATTTGGTGAGAATACAACTCTCAACCGTAATGCCTTGTTTGGGCATTAAAACAGGATTTGCCATTTATAATCTCCTTATGAGTGTTTTACAATTATATTTTTTTAGCGTTTGCAAGCAAATACTTTTCAGCCTCGTCAGACCAAATTCCGTTATGTTTTTTACAAATATCGGAAAGTCCTTTGAATAAGGGATCGGTTTTGCCCTTTTCTTCAAAATCGGCAATCGCCGTCATAGGCATCGATATGTGCGTATAAACAAGCTTTTTAGCCCCTTTGATATTGGGAAGATTAAGCGTGGTATCAACTACGCTGTCAAGACCGCCGACGTGAGATATCATAATAGACGGATTGATTTTTCCCTCTCCGGCAAGTTTTAAGGCTTCTCTTAAATCGCTCTTATTTCCGCCCGACGTACCGGTAATTCTATGGAACGCGTAATGCACGTCATAGAAATTGAATTTTGCCGAGAACTGAGGATTCATAGGACCGGCAAAGAAATTCAAGCAACCGTAATCGCCTAAAAGCGCGTCCCCTTGTTCTACGAGCGAAGCAACGGGCGCGTATACAAACACGTCGTCAAAGCCGTTGCCTCCGTTTAAGTCTTTCATATACTTAACGGGATCTTCTATCGAAGAAGTATTAACGTAAATAAGTTTTACGCCGTTTTTAGCAGCTTCTTCTACGGTAAGAAGCGAAGCGGCTCTGTCAAGACGAGCTTGGTCTATATCGGTAACAACCATTAAAGAAGGCTTTCTATCGCCGTGAATACCGTAATCTACGCAACCGAGTCCCATAGGTCCTACGCCTGCGAGAATAGCTACGGCGCCCCCCTCTTTTATACCCATTTCGTGAGAATGGTTTTCATATTTGCTATGGAAGTTTTCGTGATATCCGGCTATAATGCAAGACATCGGTTCTGCAAGAGAAGCTTTAAAGTAACTTTCACCGTCATACGGAATAAGGCAATCTTTTTCCATAACTTCGTTAGGGATAATTACGTATTGAGAATCGCCGCCGATATATTTATAAGAATAACCGGGCGCCCCCAAGCCGTTCATAACCGGCTTATAATCTATTGCGGGTTGAATACCGAATTTGCCGCCCTCTTTAAACTTATCTTTCCATTTCGCGCCGACCTTAATTATATCGCCGCAAAACTCGTGACCGATAATAATCGGATTTTCGGCAACGTCGTTAGGAACGCGCTTATGCGCCGCACCCTGCTCTGCCGCCTTAAACGACGACATACAAATACTATCCGAAACAACTCTTGCAAGTATTTCGTCTTCTTTAATCTCCGGAAGTTCAAATTCTTCTAAGCGAAGATCGTTAACCCCGTATAATCTAACCGCCTTTGTTTTCATTTTAGGCATAATCCTCCTACTATTACATTTATAATAAGTATAACATATAAAATCT
>CAZXOQ010000002.1:0-34113 GCA_964642415.1 uncultured Christensenella sp.
CGTAGGTGTGATTTGAATCGTCCGGCTCAACGTAATCGCCATCGTAACTGTGTCCGCAAGAACAAGTATACGTGGTGTACCCTTGATCTGTACAAGTAGGCGCGGTTACTTCTTTTGTATACGAATGTTGATGACCTAATTCGCTCTCGGTATCGCAAGCCGCCAACGCTGCTACCGAGCATAACGCTAGCGTAATACTTAAAAAGATATTTGCTGTTTTTGTTTTCATATTCGTTCTCCTAATACTGCTTGATTCATCTATTTTCCCGAATATTTTTGTAATAAAAAGCCCCTTGCGTTATTGCCTATTTATTTACTATGCCTATTGCTAAATAACCGTCTTTTTCCCTTTATTTTTTGTATTATTACGCGCTATCGCGCGAGATTGCCACGGCAACAATGTTGCCTTTCAATGACGAGGTGAGTAACACTTGTGCTTTAGATTGCCACGCAAAACTCCGTTTTGCTCGCAATCTCAACCGCTTATTAAAAGGATCATATCAACGTGGTAGTCTTTTCGTATAGTAAACCACACGCTTTGCGTGTGGTTTACTATACAATGAAAATGAAAATGAAAAAAATTTACTTTTATTTTGCCGTCATCTCTGTTGCGACGGATTTTTTTATTTCCGAAGGTTGCACGCACGTTTGTTCTATCGCGACTATCGTTATGATTGCCATTAAAAACACGAACGGATCCATTGCGGCGGCTTGATCTACGACGCCGCTCATCGCTATAACAATGGTAAAACAGGGTATATATACGTTGCTTTTAAATCCCGCTATAACAAGCTTGTACTTTTCAAAATAAAACCATGCCGCAAGGATTAGCCCTACAACCCCGCAAGAAACCGCCCACTGCAATAAAGTGTTGTGCGCGTGTATGTAATATTCTACGCCCGGTCTTATACAGGGAACTTGCTCTGAGCTTTTAAATCCGAAGCCGAATATGGGGTATTCTTTAAACTTTTTCAAACACCACATCCACAATCCGTCTTCGCCCAATCTTCCGCTAGTTTGCGCTTTTCGTATTTTTTCTATTAGCTTTTGCGATGCCAAAGACACGGTATGCGTTGTAATCTCTAACAACACGGCAATAACTATTATAGAAGACACTAATATAATTATATTCTTTTTCTCTTTTGATTTTATAAAGTAGTATACGAGAAGCGGAGGCATTACCATAAGACAAGTTAAAAGAATACCTCTGCAACAAATCGTTACCAAATAAAACCCGAACAGAACGCATGGTATAAGCATTAAAAACCCGTATTTTTTATCCGTTCCTAAAACCAAACTGCCCACCGCGCCCAACGCGACGTATATTGCGGAGGTATTAGGCGGTTCTGCCGCCACCCACGATGCAGGCGAAAAAATCTCGCTTACGTCTTTATAATACATCAAGTTATAGCAATATCTTTGAATAACTATAAACGCCGCGCCGCAAACGAAAAGATAGGCGAAATACTTACCGAGATTCTCCGTAAAGTTCACCGCAATAAAATACAACAAAAGCATAACGCAACTTAAACCCAACGTTGCGAAAAAGGAAGTAAGAACAAAATTCCCTATAATTCCGCCCAACAAAAAAGCTACGTCAAGCAATATAAGCGGAAAAAACATTTTGCCGAGCTTAAGATTGTTTTTGTCTTTCACCGCCTTTCTCACGACAAACGCCGCGAAAGAGGCGCAAACTATTGCGATACATACGAAATATACGCTCCAATTCGCTTCGACAACAATATCTTTTATAAAAAACCCCACATACAATATCGGACAAAAAATATTCTTCACGTCGTCGCAAAACAACAAGATTGCGGCGACAAGAAAAGTCGCTGCGCAAACGTTAACCAACGTAAATTCCGCAAGCCAAAATACAAACGCAAATAAAAATACGCTTGGCACAACATATTCCGATTGCAATGCTTTTTTTATATTATTTATAGCCATTTAGCTTCTTCCTTTAACATTCAGTCCGTTAACGAAGTTTCGGATTTTATCCATTGCGGTAACGAGATTTTTCATCGAATAGGCGTATGATATACGAACGTAGTTTTTGCCGAATTCCCCGAACGCGTCCCCCGGAACAACGGCGATTTTTTCTTTTTTCAGCAATTCCAAAGCAAATTCGGAACCTGTCATCCCCGTAGCTTTTACGCTAGGAAAAACGTAAAACGCGCCTTTCGGTTCAAAACAATCAAGTCCCGCTTCCGTAAGGCTTTTATATACGTATTTTCTACGGCAATCGTATTCCTCCCGCATTTCTAAAACGCATTTATACCCGTCTTCTTCGCACTGATTTAAGCCTGCGAGCGCACCGTATTGAGAAAACGCCGGAGCGCATATCGCCGCGTATTGATGAATTTTAAGCAAAGCCGCGGTTACGTTATCCGGCGCGCAAACAAACCCCGCGCGCCAACCCGTCATGGCAAACGCCTTTGAAAAACCGCTTATAAGCGCGACTCTGCCTTTCATTTCGGGAAAAGAAGCAATCGAACAATGCCCCGATCCGTAAGTGAGTTCCGCGTAAATTTCATCCGCAACGACAAAAAGGTCGTGCTTTATTATAAAGGGAATAATCGCGCGAATATTCTCTTCGGTCATCGTTCCGCCCGTAGGATTGTTGGGGTACGGAAAAATAAGCACCTTGGTTTTTTCGGTCACGACGGATTCGAGATTTTTTTCCGTTAAAACAAACCCGTTTTCGCCGTCGCAACGGACGGGAACGGCTTTAGCGCCGCACAATTCCGCGCAAGGACGATACGAAACGTAGCTAGGATCGGGAATCAAAACCTCGTCCCCCTCGTCTAGCACGGCTCTTAAAGTTATATCGATAGCCTCGCTCGCACCCGTGGTGATAACCGTTTGTTCGGGCGAGAAATCTACGTTGAAACGGTTTTTTAAATAATGCGAAATCGCTTCTCTCAACTTTATCAGCCCTTTGTTGGAAGTGTATTGGGTATATCCCTTTTTAATAGAAGAAATACCCGCTTCTCTTATCGCCCAAGGGGTTACGAAATCAGGCTCTCCCACGCCGAGAGATATAATATCGTCTTGCCCCGCGGCAAGATCGAAAAACTTTCTTATCCCCGACGGCGCGATATTTTTAACTTTTTCGGTTACAAAATCTCTCATGCCTGATAAATCTGCCTTTTATGCTCTTCTGCGGGCTTGGTGACTTGCCCTTCTATCTTATACTTTTTAAGAATAAAATGCGTTTGAACGCCCGTTATTCCGTCTATAACGGAAAGTTTTTCCGCAACGAAACGGGCTATATCGGAAATGCTTTCCCCTTCAACAAAAACGGCAAGGTCGAAACCGCCGCTCATAAGGTAAAGGCTTTTCACCTCTTCAAAATCGTAAAGATCCTCCGCATAAGAATCGAAACCTTTTAACTTTTGCGGGGCGACTTTAACTTCGATAAGCGCCTCAACGCTTTTTGCGCTTATAACCTCTGTATTAAGAATTGCCGAATATTTAACGATTGCGCCCGATTTTTCAAGCTCGCTTACGGCAAGAGCAACGTCTTTAACCGACGCGCCCGTCATATCCGAAAGACGGTCGTTGCTATAACGAGCGTCTTCGGTAAGTAACTTTAGTATTTGTTTTTTAAGTTTTTCCATAATTCCCTCTCGCGTTTTACGCTTACAATATATATTGTATACTCTAAAAATAAATTTGTCAATAAACGAGCTTGATTTTTTGCGCGCGATATGATAAAATGACGTTATTCTGATAACTAGGTCGTATTATGGTAAGAATTTGGGCTAAGCTGATTAAAAACGGAAAAATTATAAAACAAACGGTTTACGAGCGCGACGGGTTAACCGACTATTCGCTTTTTTTCGAGTACGTAAGGGATATTTGCGAATTGCTGGATTGCCCCACACCCGTAGTGATAAAAACGCATTTGTTTAACTATGCAAAATATAACACCGTTCGATTTAAAAGCGACGACTTTGTAGAAAAAATCGACTTTGATAAACTAGTTCTAGAAAACGCGCTGCTATAAAACCGCCGCCGTGAGTTTTTATAAACAAAACTCACGGCGGTTTATCTTTTATATTAAACAAAAATTTATATTGCGATTGCCGTAACCACCTATTTTTCGGCGAAAAAACATACCTTTGAAAAAATCTCGCTCTTTGTAACACAAGTTAACGTTATGCAATATGGCTTTATGAACATTTAAAGAGGGTGTGGCAAGCTTAATAAAAAAGGTATATACACCCATCGTTAGAGTTGCCGCTAAATAAAAAGTAATTTCTTTTCATACTTTACCCATGATTTTTACGTCGTTTATATTTTACCATAATCCTTAAAAAACCGTATCGGTTTTTACGGACTATTTATAAAAAAGGATTATTTTTATATAAAATGCCGTCTTCTATATATTTTAACGGTATAAAAGATAAAAAAAGGGAGATAATATCACCAATATAAACGATTACGGAGGTATCTTTATGGCAAATATGCCGACCGTGAAAGAAGCGGCTATTCTTTCCGACCTGTTAACCTACGAAGAAAGCGCGTGCAAAAAATCGCGTCTTTATGCCAGAACCCTTACGAATAATAAACTTGCAAACGAAATATCCGCAATAGCGGACGACCACGAAAAACGTTTTCATTCTTTGTTCGATTTGCTTTAAGGAGGTAAATATGACAAACGCTTATAAGGCGGATATCACACTGAACGAAAAAGACAGTCTTCAAGACCTGCTGAATTTAGAAAAACAGCTTATAAAAACCTACGCCTTTGCTTTAACGGAGGGCGTAAGCAAAGGTTTTAGAAACACCGTAAAGCAATGCTTAAACGAAGCCGAGCAAACGCAATTTAAGGTTTTTTTGCTTATGACGGAATTAGGCTACGCCAAAGTAGAAAGCGCCGACGAACAAACCCTTTCGATAAAAAAAGCCGATTTTTCTAAAATAAAATCTCAACTCGCATAAAATCCTTTTACATTTTTATTTAAAAGTGCTAAAATGATGTCGAAGGTTTTCGGAAAACACTTCGTTAAAAAAACCGAAAAAACGTTTATGCGTCCTTTTTCGGTTACCGAAGAAGGATTTTTTTTATGAACACTAAAACAAAAACCGTTGCTCGCGCCGGACTTATGGCGGCGCTATACGTCGCTTTATCTCTTGCGATTTTTCCGCTTGCAAGCGGAGCGATACAGTTGCGGCTTTCGGAGGGGCTTACCCTTTTGGCATTAATCTTTCCCGAAGCGCCCGTTGCGTTATTTATAGGCTGTTTACTGTCTAACCTTATAACGGGCTGCGCAATATACGACGTAATTTTCGGCAGTTTTATTACCCTTGGGGCAGCAATTTTAACGCTGCTAATCGGCAAACTTCCCGTAAAAACGCCCGTAAAAATTATTCTAGGCGGATTATTTCCCGTAACGATGAACGGGTTTTTATTACCCTTAGTATGGTATTATTGCTACGGAAAGCTCGAATACGCCTATATAATTCAATCAGCGTTGTTGATTTTAGGCGAAGCGGTTTCCGTTTACGCTTTCGGAACGGCGTTTTATTTGCCGATAAAAAAACTGCGCGAAAAACAAATAGATTTTTTATATTAACCACTTTAACCAAAGTGGCATAATATGCGCGATATTAGGAGTGATAGACGACGGCTTAGTCAAACAGAAAGACTAAAAAAACCGTAAAAGGCGCTTTTGCAAAATTCTTGCAAAAGCGCCTTTTTATTATCTATCGATTGTTTAATACTTGTTAACTATAGCTTTCATTTCGGGAAGCATTTTTTCCATATCGCGTATAAGCTTAAACTGAGTTCTAGCCCTGTCTAAATTTTGATTTTCGCGATTTATTCTAAAATACTTATCCCCGTCTATGTGGTCCGCAAGAAAACGCATACCGCATTCGTAAGTCATTAAGATAGAGGCAAAAGCAAGATTATCGCGTTCTATGCGGGTAGCGCCGCCGCCAACCGCGGATAAATAGCCCTTGGCGTATTGTTCAAAAAGGTTTATATCGAAGTTCACCTTGCTTAAATCTCTTTCGTCTTCAGCGCAAGGATTGCAACCGAAGCGTATACTATCGCCGAAATCGTAGCATATGCTGCCTGGCATTATCGTATCTAAGTCTATAACGGCGAGATATTTGCCCGTGTTTTTATCGAACATAACGTTGTTAAGCTTTGTATCGTTATGCGTAACTTTAGTAGGCATTTCACCCGAATCGAGCAACGTTGTTATAACGTTGCAATACTTTTCGCGCGATAAAACGAAATCTATCTCTTCTTTCACTTCGTCTGCCCTGCCGGAAGCGTTTGCCGCGAGCGAATTCTTAAAATCGTTAAATCTTTTTACCGTATTATGGAAATCGGGAAGAACCTCGTAAAGGCTTTTCGCGTCGAATTCGGCAAGAAGATTGGCAAAATTACCGAACGCCACCGCACTTTGATAAAAATGCTCGGGTTTTTCAACCACTTGATACGCAACGCCATCTATGTATTTATACATTCTGAAATTGCCGTTTTCCGTTTTTAAATAAGAAGAGCCCTCTTTTGTGTAAATAAGCGTAAGGCTTTCTCTATCGGGATTACCGCCGCGTTCGGTTATTTTTTTTCTGTTAAACTCCGTTACCAAACGGATGTTATTCATAAGCTTATCGGGATCGGGGAAAAGCCCTTGGTTTATTCTTTGAAAAATATACTTCCTTTCTCCGTCGTCTGCCGTTGTTTTTACGAGATACGTTTCGTTTATATGCCCCTCACCGAAAATACTTGCGGAAACCACATCTCCCTCAATCGAAAAACGTTGAACCATTTCTTTCACGTTCATAAAAATATTCTCCTTTTTTATCACTTGTATCTTATATCTTATAAAGACTTTTCACCGATTTTTTCGCCTAAGCGAACTTTAGTTTCATAGCCTTTTTTTGCGTTTTCGGCAATATCGTCGTCAATTTTGACCGCGCCTTTTTTTAAGGTAATTACAACCGTAGAGCCGCCGAATTCAAAATACCCTTTTTCTTCTCCGCGAACGAAGCTTTTTTTGTTTGAATTAACTATTTTGCCCACCATAAGCGCGCCTATTTCAGTATAAACCGCGTCACCGAAATTTTCGGTATGAAGAAGGGTATATTCGCGCGAATTAAGCGAAAAAACCTTATATTTTTCCATAGCGACGGGATTCACCGTATGAAACACGCCATTTATTTTAACGGCGTCTTCGGCAGTTCCACCGTCAAAAAAGGAATAACGGTGAAAATCGTCTACCGCCAAACGGAAAACCAGCAAAGTGCCGCCGCGAAAAGCTTCTGCGTTTTCTTTGCCGATAAGGTCGGCAAGTTTATAATAAGAGCCTTTTATGCAATACCCGTCACCGTCTGCGCTATAAACCGACAGTTTGCCGTCACACGGGGCGATAAGGCTTAGCGGATTATCGTCGATAGGTCTTGCTCCAGCTTTTATTTTACGAGCGAAAAAATCGTTAAAAGAAGAAAACTCCCTCTCTTCATATTCGCCCATATTTATTCCGTTTTTTTTGACGAACTTTTTTATTCCCCTTGCCGAAGCCTTTCCGTTTTTGTATTTACCGACTACGCGCGTAACGAACGGAAGAACGAGAATCTTCAATATAAGCCGACCTAAAAAAGTACGGTATAAAAAGCGTTGCGTTTTGCTTGAAGTTTTTTCGACGAGAATTTCGCCCTTTCTATCGACAATCATTTTACCATTTTAATTTAAGCACCGCACTGGTTATTACTAACGCCGTAAAAACCAACGCGCACAAAATAACCACGGGCAAAGACTGTTTAGGATTGAATTTTTTGATTTTAAATTTTATAACGAACAACGCGCCTACAACAAATAACGCCACCGCGTATAAATAGCCGAAAAATTCGCCCAAAAACGGCTTAAAGCAAAACACTAACGGAAAAATCCACGATACGTTGGTAACGGGCAATCCGTAATAAAACGTTCTGCGTTTTTCAACCGATAAGTCGGTTACCGCGGCTTCGCTAGAAGCCGCGGCGAGAGTTACGTTCTCGACTTCCGAATTTTCCGCGCGGTCGCTTTTCGCCGCGAAATTTATTTCTTTTTCTATTTCTTCTACGTTAAACCAAGCGAGTCTTGTAAGCGCCATAAGGCAATAAAACACAAGAAGCGCAATCCACGCGGGGTGTTTTAATCCGATTCTGAATCCGATCACCGCCGGCAATACGCCGAAACAAACCATATCCGAGAGAGAATCTATTTGCGAGCCGAAGCGTTTTTCGCTTTTGGTTCTGCCTTTTTTGGTTTTTGCGACAGCCCCGTCAAACGTATCGCAAAGGCCGCAAAACATTAAACAAAAAAGAGGTATAATAAAAGACCATCTAGTATTGGTATGCGGATTGTTGACAAGCGCGAAGATTATCCCCGCAATGCCGGAGCAAAACCCTAAATAGGTTAAAACCACGGTATAATCCCACACTCCGATAAATTTCTTTTTCATAAGTTATTCTCCCTGCGTTTGTTTTTGACGGAGTTTTTTATCATACGCGCTATAACGCATATCAAAACGAATAACCCCGTAGTTAAAAGCAGCAAATAATAGGATATTCCGCGCGTAAGAAGCAGCGCAGGCATCATAAGCTCTGCCGAATAAACCGTAAGATACAGCCTTTTTAAAAGCGTTTCGGAAAGCCCCACGCCGCCGGGGAAGGGCATCGAATCCACCGCGGTTGCAATCACTATTTGTATAGACGTGAACACAAAATAATCAGTGTCGGCAGCGCCTAGCGACAGCGCCACCAAGTATCCTACCGAAAACAGCATTATACGCTGAATAACGGTATAAAGCAACATTCTTATTATAACGCGAAGATGCGTTTTTGCGTAATTTGCGCCTTCGCGATAGCTTTCTAACATAGAATCCAGCTTTGCGTTCGCTTTATCGAAATTCTTTACGATTTTAATTTTGCACAACAGTTTCAACGTTTTTTTGCCGAATGACGTGACGATTGACGGCTTATATACGAGAAACAAGCAAAATATAATAAACGCAACGTTTATAAGCATACCTACGATAAACAATACGGCAAGCAAAACGTTACCCGGCGCAAACATTATCGGCGCAACGAAAAACAGCGCGACAATGCTAAGCAAAACCAAAACGATTTTAAACGTTGCGGTGCTAAGCAACAATACTATGGTAGAAAAAGCCACAGTAAGCCCGTCTTTAGCCATAAACACGGCGACAACCGGCTGACCGCCCGACGCCGACGGAGTTATTCCGCAAAAATAAAAATCGACCGCGGCATACTTAACGTTTGCAAAAAGGCCGGTTTTGTTACCGTGAGAACGGATAACCGCAAAAAGCCCCAATGCTTCAAACAAAACGTAACCTAGCGTAAGCCCTACCGCAATCAATAGCAAAACGGGATCTGCACCGCGCATAATGGCAAATACTTCTTTGGGGGACGCGTCTTTAAACAAATACGTTGCGGTAAGCGCTATAAGCGCGATTAAAAGCAATCCGCACAGTAGATATTTAAGCCATTTCTTTTTTTTCTTTTTCCCTTCTATAAGTTCGGGCACGTTAACCTACCTTTCGCCGTTTTGCCAAATACAGCGGCATAATACAAAAAGAATTATACACTATTTTACGAGATGTGTCAACGTTTTGCAGCCTAAGATAATAATCGCTATTTGCTTCTTATAAATATATCCGAATTAAGTATATCTTTATAAATAGAAACTATAACCTCTCTGCCCTCTTTAAAGTCGGATTTTTTAAACAGCGTTTCCGAAATAATGCCCCATAGCCCGTTGCATAAAAGAATTATGGTATGCCGCGGAGAATATTTTGGCTGCATCGTGTTATGGTGATGCGAAATAAAGGTTTTAGCCCCGCGGAATATACAGCTGTAAAACCCCGAATACAAGTAAGGGTTACATTCCGCCGTCGCGCGCGAGAAGAAATCCACGTGACTTTCGCACAAGTTCAAAATTGCGTTAAGCATATTTATGTATCCGGCAAAGTCATCGTTTTGCGGATTGTTTTGCTTTTGCAATTCGTGATAATCGTCTAACGCTTCTTTAATATAGTCTTCATACAGCTCTTGAACGAGCGAATATTTGTCTTCATAATAATTATAAAAGGTAATTCTGCTTGTTTCGCCCGCGCGGCATATATCGGTTACGGTTATATTTTCAAACGCGTCCTTAGATAATAGCTGTATAAAAGTAGATTTGATATTCTTTTTTGTTTTTATTATTCTTTTATCCATAAAAAACCGAACAGTTTTTAAAAACTGTTAAAATAAACCCTCCGTTTATAATTTTTGTATTTGAAAAGTGATAAATTTTATTGTATTATACGGTATGATATTGCATACGACGTAAGTTTTAATACATACTGTTAATTATTTTAACACCGCCTTAAATAAAAGTCAAGCGCGTATGCCGTCGCATAAAAAAGCAATAGGGAGATTATTATGCAAAAATTTATCGTCACAACCGATTCGGGCTGCGATTTACCGATAGAACTGTTGACCGAGCGCGGTATTTCCATCGCTAAATTCAGTTACGAAATAAACGGGGAAATTTTTTACGACACGATGATTGCGTCGGATTTTCACGAGTTTTACGAAAGAATGCGCAAAGGCGCTGCGCCTAAAACCAGCCAGCTTACTTCATTGGAACTTACGGAATTTTTCGAACCGTTGCTAAAAGAGGGGCTGCCCGTTCTTCATATTTGCGTTGGCAGCGCGGTTTCGGGGACTTACCTTAACGCGCTTGACGCGGCTAAATCGTTAAAAGAAAAATATCCCGAATCTAATATTTTTATCCTCGATTCGGCTTTATGCTCAACGGGATACGGAATGCTTGCCCTTAAAGCCGCCGAAATGCGCGACGAGGGCAAAACCGCGGAAGAATGTTTCGATTTTTTACAAAAACGCAAACTTAACGTTAACACGTGGTATACTACCGACGAGCTAAAATATCTTAAACGTTCGGGGCGTTGCAGCGGTGCGAGCGCGGTAATCGGAACGCTTCTTAAAATATGCCCCGTGTTAAACCTTGACGCAAAAGGTCATCTTATCGTTCAAGAAAGAGTGAGGGGATTAGACAAAACGCTAAAAAGGATTCGCAACATAATAGAAGAATCCGCGGAAAACCCGTCCGAAAACACCCTTTACGTTTGCCACAGCGATATTCCCGAAAAAGCTAAAGAATTCGGCGAAATGCTAAAAGCGGAGCTAGGATTTAAAGAGGTGTATTACACTTATATCGGCACGATAATCGGCGCGCATTGCGGACCGGGGCTTATGGCGGCGTTTTATTACGGAACGCCCCGCGATATGAAAGGTTATTCCGAAAAATAGTTTATATACTGAACGCCGATTTTAAAAGGTACGCTTTATTTTCAAGCGTACCTTTTTGCTTACCGGTTTAAGGTTATTCGGATTTACACTCCGTCTCGCAATATAAGCATCTGACTGTTCCGTCGTCAGACCTGAAGAAAACGGGTTCTAATTCTTGTTCGCAAGTCGTAATGCATGCGCGGTTAGAACATTTTAGCCCTTCTTTGCGGATTTCTTCTTTCGATAAAGCATTTCCGTTAGGTTTGTCTTTTTCGCCTAAAAGCTTCAAGATGAGCGCCATTCTCATATACTTGCCGTTAAGCACTTGCTTAAAATAGCAAGCGCGCTTATCGTCGTCTATTTTTACGCTTATTTCGTTAACTCTCGGCAACGGATGAAGAACGGACGTATCCGGTTTTGCTTTTGCTAGTTTTTCAGGGGTTAAAATATAACTGTCTTTTAGCCTTAAATATTCTTCTTCGCTTGCAAAACGTTCGCGCTGAACTCTTGTCATATACAAAACGTCAAGCTTGCCTATAACCGATTCTAAATCGGCGGTTTGCTCGTATGCGATTCCGTTTTTATCTAAAACGTCTTTTTTAACGTAATCGGGAAGTTTAAGCTCTTCGGGCGATATAAGAACAAACCGCACGTTTTGATAGCGACTCATTGCGTTTATCAAAGAATGAACTGTTCTTCCGAACTTCAAATCGCCGCAAAGCCCTATCGTTAAATTATCGAATCTTCCCTTTTCGCGATATATCGTAAGCAAATCGGCAAGCGTTTGAGTCGGATGGCAATGTCCGCCGTCGCCCGCGTTGATTAAAGGTATGCTCGCGTTGTTTGCCGCGACTAACGCCGCGCCCTCTTTGGGGTGGCGCATTGCGATAATATCCGCATAACAACTTACGACCTTCGCCGTATCGGCAACGCTCTCTCCTTTTGAAGCGGATGAGCTTGACGCAGAAGAAACGCTTAGCACGTTACCGCCTAGTTCGTACATTGCGGCTTCAAAGCTGAGTCTTGTTCTGGTAGACGGTTCAAAAAACAACGTCGCGAGTTTTTTACCCTCGCACGCGTGCGCGTATTTTTGAGGATTGCTTATTATATCTTGCGCGACGGATATAAGCCCGTCTATTTCTTGTACGGTTAAATCCGAAATATCGATAACGCTTCTCATATTCTTTTACTCTTTCGCTCCGTTTATTTTTAGATAATCTTTTATACGTTTAACGTTTTCGGCATTTTTTTCGTCTTCTTCTAAATATTCTATTATATCGTAAACGTCAACTACGGAATACACGGGAAAACCGAAACGCTCGGTTACCTCCGCCGTCGCGGATTTTTCGGTTTGACCTTTCTCTTTGCGGTCCACCATAACGAAGGTTGCGATAACTTTTGCGCCGTCCGTTTTAGAAAGAATATCCATACTTTCTCTTATAGCCGTTCCGGCGGTAATAACGTCCTCTACTATAACAATCTCGTCGCCGCGTTTGGGTTTATACCCGACGAAAACGCCACCCTCGCCGTGGTCTTTTTCTTCCTTACGGTTAAAAAAGAAGGGAAGATCGAGTCCGTTTTTCGTTAACGCGCAAGCGACCGAAACGGATATGGGAATCCCCTTATACGCCGGTCCGAACAACGCCGTTTTTTTATCGCCGAGTTTATCTTTATACGCCTTGGCGTAAAATTCGCCCAACTTTAAAATTTGTTCGCCCGTTTTAATTTCTCCGGCATTTATGAAATAGGGGATTTTTCTGCCGCTTTTAGCGGTAAAGTCACCGAATTTAAGCACTCCGGCATTTTCTAAAAATTCTATAAATTCTCTTTTATAACTTTGCATTTTGTTTTTCTCCTAACCCAAAAATTCTTTTACGCAACGACGATACGCCGCAACGGGATCTTTCGCCGCGGTTATAGACCTACCCACCACGATATAATCCGAGCCGAGTTCTTTGGCAAGAGCGGGCGTTGTAACTCGTTTTTGATCGCCTTTAGCGTCCCCTTCTAACCTTACGCCGGGGGTTACGGTTAAAAATTTGTTTCCGCAAACGGAATGAACCTTGCCCGCTTCTAACGGAGAACATACTACCCCGTCTAACCCTGCGTCTTTTGCGTTTTTTGCGTAATGCATAACAACTTCGTCTATCGGTTTATCTATAAGCAAATCGCGCTGCATACTCTCTTGATTCGTAGACGTAAGCTGCGTTACCGCGATAAGAAGCGGTCTTGTTCCGTCCTCACGCGTTAAGCCTTCTATCGCCGCTTGCATCATAGCGACCGTGCCGCCGGCGTGAAGGTTGCATATGTCCGCATCGAGCTTCGTAAGCACTGCCATAGCGCTTTTTACGGTGTTCGGAATATCGTGCAACTTAAGATCCAAAAAGATTTTATGCCCGCGGGATTTTATCTCTTTTACGATAGACGGTCCTTCTGCATAAAACAGCTCCATACCGATTTTAACGAAAGGTTTTTCCTCTTTAAATAAGTCTAAAAACTCAAATGTTTTTTGCGCGCTGGGAAAATCGCAAGCGATTATTACGTCTTTAGCCATTGTTTACAACTCCTATAATATCCGTTAATTTATTTATTTTGTATTTATCCGTTACTTTGGGAAGGTCGTTTACGATATCGCGGCAAGCGTAAGGATTTACGAGGTTCGCCGCGCCGACTTGCACCGCAGAAGCGCCTGCAAGCATCATTTCTATAACGTCTTCGGCGCAGGATACGCCGCCCATACCGATAACGGGGATTTTAACCGCGTTATACACTTGGTTTACCATTCTAAGCGCCACGGGAAAAATCGCCGCGCCCGAAAAACCGCCGTATTTATTTGCAACCACCGGTTTTTTTGTTTTTAAGTCTATTCTCATTCCGAGTAGGGTATTTATTAAACTCACCCCGTCAGCCCCCGAATCTTCGCACGCTTTAGCAATTTCTGCGATATCGGTAACGTTTGGCGAAAGCTTTACTATAACGGGTTTATGCGTTACCTTTTTGACGGCGTTAACGACTTCCGCCGCGGCTTTCGCGTTTGTGCCGAAGCTCATACCGCCACCGTGAACGTTGGGGCAACTTACGTTTACCTCTAACCAGCCTACGATATCTTCTTTATCCAGTTTTTCGCAAGTATAAACGTAATCCTCCACCGAAAAGCCGCTAACGTTAGCCATAACCTTTTTGTTGAAAACCTTTTTCAGTTTAGGCAGCTCTTCGCTTATAACTTTTTCTACACCGGGGTTTTGAAGTCCTACGGAGTTTATAAGCCCCGAAGCGCATTCCGCTATACGCGGCGTGGGATTTCCGAAGCGAGGTTCTTTCGTCGTACCCTTAAAAGAAAACGTTCCGAGAATATTTATATCGTATAAGTCGGCGTATTCGTAGCCGAAACCGAAAGTTCCCGACGCGGGAATTACGGGATTGTCAAGTTGTATTCCACATAAATTTACGCTTAATTTTCCCATAATATATCCTCCGTTTTCATAACGGGACCTTCTTTGCATATACGCTTATAACCCGTTATCGTTTTGCAAGAACATCCCATACACGCACCGAATCCGCAACCCATACGTTTTTCAAAACTCATTTGCCCTTGAGTTTTTGCCGTTTTATACACCGCTTTCAGCATCGGTTCGGGTCCGCACGCGTAAAAGTAAGAATATTCTTTAGGATACGCGTCGGTTACGAAGCCTTTAACCCCGTAGCTTCCGTCAGCCGTGGCAACGGTAACGACGCACCCCAAAGCCTTAAACTCGTTTTCGTAAAAAATCTCTTCTTTTTTATTAAAACCGAGAATAACGCTAACCTTTTTGTTTTGTTCGCGCAGTTTTTTTGCGAGCATATACATCGGCGGAACGCCTACTCCGCCGCCGATCAGCAACGGACTATCCCCCGATAACGATAAATCGTAACCGTTGCCTAGCCCCGTTAAAACGTCAAGCACGTCGCCGACGTTCATTTCGGACATTTTTTCCGTTCCCTTGCCGACGACCTTATATATAATAGTTACAGACGATTCCTCTTTATCGCAAACCGAAACGGGGCGGCGAAGAAACAGCCCGTCTATTTTTATGTTGATAAACTGACCGCTTGCCGTAATCGCTTTTACGTTGCCGCAAAGTTTCATTCTAAAAACCGACGGCGCGATTTGAGAATTTTCGGCTATCTTTAATAAAACCTGTTTCATTAAATCTCTCGCTTAAGAATTTATAGTGGATATGGTAAGCGTTGTTTCTTCTAATACGTCAAGCAAAACTTTAACCGTATCTAAAGAAGTGAATATGCTTACGTTATTTTCGGTGGCAAGACGGCGGATTTTTTGACCGTCGCTCTCTTGCATAGAAGCGCCTACGTCCCTTGTGTTTATCACGTAAGCGATATGTCCCTGTCTTACCGCGTCGGGTATTTCTTCGCTGCCGTCGCTTATCTTATTTAAAATATGCGTTCTTATCCCGTTGTTTTTAAGGAACATAGCCGTTCCTTTCGTTGCCAAAATATTAAACCCGAGATTATAAAAACGGCGAATTTGCGGCAATACCTCTTCTTTATCTTTGTCTGCAACGGTAACGAATACCGAACCGTAATTTTGCAAACGCATTCCCGCGGCTTGCAATGCTTTATAAAGCGCGCGGTTTAGCTTATCGTCGTAACCGATTGCCTCGCCCGTGGATTTCATTTCCGGAGAAAGGTATGCGTCTAACCCCTTTATCTTATTAAAAGAGAATACGGGAACTTTTACGTAATAACGCTTTTTCTCTTCCGGATAGATATCGAATATTCCTTGCTCTTTTAACGTCTTGCCTAAAATAACTTCGGTTGCGATATCCGCTAAGCTGTATCCCGTAGACTTAGAAAGGAAGGGTACGGTACGCGAAGAACGCGGATTAACTTCTATAATAAACACCTCGTCGTTTTTATCGACGATAAACTGAATATTATAAAGACCTATTATGCCTATGCCCAAGCCCAACTTTTTAGCGTATTGCAATATCACGCCCTTAACCTTGTTGGATATACTGAAAGTCGGATAAACGCTAATAGAGTCGCCCGAGTGTATTCCCGTGCGTTCAACAAGTTCCATAATTCCCGGAACAAACACGTCCCTTCCGTCGCATATGGCGTCTACTTCTACCTCTTTGCCTTCGATATATTTATCTACGAGAACGGGTTTATCGGCGTCTATTTCAACTGCGGTTTTTAAGTAATGGCGAAGCTGTTCTTCGTTGGCGACGATTCTCATCGCTCTGCCGCCTAAAACGAAGCTCGGTCTAACCAATACGGGATAACCTATCTCTTTAGCGGCGGCAACGCCGTCTTCGATTTTAGTTACCGCCCTGCCCTTGGGTTGCGGAATGTTAAGTTCTAGCAATATTTTTTCAAAGCTGTCACGGTTTTCCGCGCGCTCGATTGCGGCGCAGTCCGTTCCGATTATTTTAACTCCGCGAAGCATCAACGGTTCCGCAAGGTTTATAGCGGTTTGTCCGCCGAGCGACGCGATAACTCCCTCGGGGTTTTCAAAATCTACTATCGCCATAACGTCTTCCGGCGTTAACGGCTCGAAATACAGTTTATCGGCGGTGGTGTAATCGGTAGACACGGTTTCGGGATTGTTGTTTATTATAATCGCCTCGTATCCGGCACGACGTATGGTTTGAACGGCGTGAACGGTAGAATAGTCGAATTCTACGCCCTGACCTATACGGATAGGACCTGCACCCAAAACAACTATCTTCTTTTTATCGGTAAGTCGCGATGCGTTTTCGCCCGTATAAGAAGAATAGAGATACGCTATGTATTTCCCCGTATGCAAAGTGTCAACCATCTTGAAAACGGGGATAATCCCGTTTTCTTTACGGGTTTTATATATTTCCGTTTCGGCAACACCCCACGTTTTTGCAATGTATTTATCGGAAAAGCCGATTTTCTTCGCTTCTTTTAATACTTTGATATCCCCTTTATTGTTTTTGAGAATATTTTCCGCTTTCACTATACGGTCAAACGCTTCGATAAACAACGGAGTAATCGCGGTGGCTTTGTGGATATCGTTTACGCTTACTCCGCGGCGTAAAAGCTCGAATACCGCGTATATATTGTCGTCTTTAAATTCCTTGACGTACTCGAATATTTCTTCGTTCGTCATTCCGTCGAACTTAGCAAGATAAAAATGGCAAACGCCCGTTTCTAAAGACCTAACCGACTTAAGCAAGCACTCTTCTAACGTAGAGCCTATACCCATAACCTCACCCGTAGCCTTCATTTGCGTGCCTAAAGTGTTGGGCGCGTCTGCAAATTTATCGAACGGAAAGCGCGGGAATTTGGCAACCACGTAATCTAGCGACGGTTCTATCGCGGCAGTGCCGCCCGCAACGGGAATATCGCGAAGCGCCATACCTACGGCGATTTTCGCGGTAACTCTCGCTATCGGATATCCGCTCGCCTTAGACGCGAGCGCGGACGACCTTGAAACTCTGGGATTAACTTCTATAAGATAATATTCGCTTGAATAGGGATTAAGCGCGAATTGCACGTTGCAACCGCCTTCTATTTTCAACTCGCGGATAATTTTAATCGCGCTGTCGTTAAGCATTTTGCGGTCGTGTTCGCTGAGCGACAAAATCGGCGCGACAACCGCCGAATCGCCCGTATGAACGCCGACCGGATCGATATTTTCCATTCCGCAAATGGTTATGGCGGTATCTTCCGAATCACGCATAACTTCAAACTCTATCTCTTTATAGCCCTTTACGCTTTTTTCTATCAAAACCTGATGAACGGGAGATAATTTAAATGCGTTTAAGCCTATTTCGACAAGTTCTTCTTCGTTATACGCAAAGCCGCCGCCCGTGCCGCCCAACGTAAACGCGGGGCGCAACACTACGGGATAACCGATTTTCTTCGCCGCGATTTTCGCTTCTTCGAGATTATAGGTTATTTCAGAAGGAATAACGGGTTCGCCTATACTTTCGCACATTTCCTTAAAAAGCTCTCTGTCTTCCGCGCGCTCTATGCTTTCGCTAGAAGTGCCTAATAGCTCTACGCCGCACTCCTTTAATACCCCTTTCTTTTCAAGTTGCATGGCAAGATTAAGTCCCGTTTGTCCGCCGATACCGGGGACTATGGCGTCGGGGCGTTCGTACCGCAAAATCTTTGCTACGTATTCTAACGTTAAAGGCTCCATATACACCTTATCCGCGATAGAAACGTCCGTCATAATAGTGGCGGGGTTAGAGTTACAAAGAATAACTTCATACCCTTCTTCTTTTAAGGCAAGGCACGCCTGCGTACCCGCGTAGTCGAATTCCGCGGCTTGCCCTATTACGATAGGTCCCGATCCGATGATCAATACTTTTTTTATGTCCGTTCTTTTTGCCATTGCGTTATCTCCTGTTATTTTATTTTTTTATTTTCGTATACGGCAACGCCCTCTTTTACCGTTAAAAGACATTGCCCGTAAATTTCGTATCCTAAAAAGGGCGTAGATTTGCCTGCGGATAAAAAGTCCGCGGAATCTATTATAGATTTTGCTTCTAAATCCCACACCGTAAAATCATTTCCGACGGGAATGTTAAAACGCTTTCTCGGATTTACAGACATAAGCTCTATAAGCTTTTGCAAAGTTATCACGCCCGTTTTAACCAAACCCGTGTATAAAAGCGGAAAAGCCGTTTCTATTCCCACTATCCCGAAAGCGCTGTTTTTTAAGCCTTTGCTTTTTTCTTCCGCAGAATGAGGCGCGTGATCGGTGGCTATCATATCGATAGTTCCGTCTTTTAGTCCTTCTATAAGCGCAAGCTTATCCCTCTCCGTTCGTAAAGGCGGATTCATCTTAAACCGCCCGTCTTCTTTTAAGTCGTTTTCGTCAAGCAAAAGGTAATGGGGCGCTGTTTCGCACGTTACGTTAAGCCCGTTTGCCTTAGCTTCTCTTATGAGCTCTACGCTTTCTTTGCACGAAATATGGCATACGTGATAGGCGCAACCCGTTTCTTTTACAAGCTTTAAATCGCGCTCTATGGACTTCCATTCGCTTTCGGAACAAATCCCCTTATGCCCGTGCTCTTTAGCGTATTTTCCGTCGTGAATATATCCGCCGCGTAATAGCGAATTGTCTTCGCAATGGGCTACGATTATTTTGTTCAGCGATTTTGCTTTAAGCATAGCGCTTTTCATAAGCTCTTGCGATTGAACGCCGCGCCCGTCGTCTGAAAACGCGATAACGTTATCCGCCAAATCTTGCATATCGGAAAGCGCTTCGCCCTTTTCGCCTACGGTTATCGCGCCGTAAGGATAAACGTTTATCGTAGCGTTTGCGGCGATTAAGTCGGTTTGAACTTTAAGATTTTTATCGCTATCGGGTACGGGGTTTAAGTTAGGCATAGCGCACACCGCGGTATAACCGCCGCGCGCCGCCGCTGCGCACCCCGAAGCTATCGTTTCTTTATAAGAAAAACCCGGTTCTCTGAAATGCACGTGCACGTCGCAGAACGCGGGAAATACCGTATATTGCGAATTGTCGAACGGATTATTTAAAAGAATAAACCCCTCCGCCGCTTTTTTTGCGGCGGAAAAATCTTTGAACCCTATCGCTTTCGCATTGATTTTATTCATAAAAATTCCTTAAGCGTTTTTTATGCTTTTTGCAAACGGAATTAAAACAATCCCGTTATTTTTCCGTCGTTATCCACGTCGATATTCTCAGCCGACGGCACTTTAGGCAACCCCGGCATAGTCATAATATCTCCCGTATACGCGACGATAAAGCCTGCGCCTGCGGATATTTTAACGTTTCTGACCGTTACGGTAAAGTCTGTCGGCGCGCCGAGTTTTGCGGGATCGTCGGAAAAACTGTATTGAGTTTTAGCCATACATACGGGCAAATCCCCGAAGCCTTGCTCTTTTAGTTTTTCTATTTGTTTTTTTGCCGCCGGTAAAAAAGTTACGTTTTTGCCGCCGTAAACTTTAGTTACGATTGCCGAAATTTTTTCTTCTATTCCGCAGTTCAATTCGTATGAGAATTTGAAATCGCCGCGTTCTTCTTCGCACAAGCGAACAACCTCGCGAGCGAGATCTTCGCCGCCGACGCCGCCCTTTGCCCATACTTCCGACAATACGACGTTTACGCCAAGTTTTTCACATTCTTTTATAACCGCGTTTATCTCTGCCTGCGTATCCGTCGGGAAACGGTTTACCGCGACGACGCAAGGCAATCCGTATACGTTTTTGATGTTGGAAACGTGCCTTAAAAGATTGGGCATTCCCTTAGAGAGCGCGTCTAAATTCTCTTCTCCGAGCATCTTTTTATCCGCGCCGCCGTGCATTTTAAGCGCACGTACTGTTGCTACTACTACGACCGCCGAAGGCGTTAGCCCCGCAACCCTGCATTTTATATCGAGAAATTTTTCCGCACCGAGGTCCGCGCCGAATCCGGCTTCCGTAACGGCGTATTCGCCCGTTTTAAGAGCGAGCTTGGTTGCGACGACGGAGTTGCAGCCGTGCGCTATGTTTGCAAAAGGTCCGCCGTGAACGAAAGCGGGCGTTCCCTCTAAAGTCTGCACAAGGTTGGGCTTAATCGCGTCTTTTAACAGTGCGGTCATCGCGCCGACGGCGTGCAAATCGTCCGCCGTGACGGGCTTATCGTCGTAAGTATATCCGACAACGATTTTGCCTAACCTTTTCTTTAAATCGGCAATATCGTTTGCAAGACAGAAAATAGCCATAATTTCGCTTGCAACGGTTATTTCAAAACCGTCCTCTCTCGGAACGCCGTTAGCTTTGCCGCCAAGACCGTCCGTAATAAAGCGCAACTGACGGTCGTTCATATCGACGCAACGCTTCCACGTTATTCTTCTAACGTCTATACCGAGTTTATTGCCTTGGTGAATATGATTATCTAGCATTGCGGCAAGAAGATTGTTAGCCGCGCCTATCGCGTGGAAATCGCCCGTAAAGTGAAGGTTTATATCTTCCATCGGCACAACCTGAGCGTATCCGCCGCCGGCAGCGCCGCCCTTAACCCCGAATACGGGACCGAGCGACGGTTCGCGAAGAGCGACGGTAACCTTTTTTCCTATGCGGGAAAGCCCGTCCGCAAGACCTATCGTGGTGGTGGTTTTGCCCTCGCCTGCGGCAGTCGGGGTTATCGCGGTAACCAAAATGAGTTTACCATTTTTATCTGATTTTTTTTCTATAGAAGACGGGTTGATTTTCGCTTTATATTTACCGTAAAGCTCTATTTCGTCCTCGGATAAGCCGATTTTTTTTGCAATTTCGGTTATCGGTTGCATTTTGCAATTTTGCGCGATTTCTATATCTGACAAGTAAGCCATAAATCATTCTCCTTTCTTAAAATATTTTACTGCCGCCTCGAACATACGGATATCGTAGTCCCCCGCGACGTTTTTATAAAGTCCTTTGCCGACGCGTTCGCTATGTCCCATTTTTCCGAACACTCTGCCGTCGGGAGAGGTGATACCCTCTATCGCATAAGCCGAATTATTCGGGTTAAACCTTACGTCGCTTGTCGCGTTGCCCTCTAAATCGACGTATTGCGTTGCGATTTGACCGTTTTCGGCAAGTTTTTTAATAAATTCTTCGCTAGCCAAAAATCTGCCTTCGCCGTGAGATATCGGCACCGAATATATATCGCCGACGTTAGTAAACGAAAGCCACGGCGATTTATTAGACGCCACGCGCGTACGAACGATACGCGATTGATGGCGAGCTATCGTGTTAAACGTAAGCGTCGGGCAATTCTCGTCGGTATCGATTATCTTGCCGAAAGGCACTAGCCCCAATTTTATCAACGCTTGGAAACCGTTGCATATACCGCACATAAGTCCGTCGCGATTTTCAAGCAATTCCGTAACGCCTTCTTTTATTGCCGCGTTGCGGAAGAATGCCGTTATAAATTTGCCGCTTCCGTCGGGTTCGTCGCCGCCGGAAAAACCGCCGGGGATAAACACCGCTTGCGCTGTTTTAAGCGCGGTTGCAAATTTATCTACGCTTGCGCGGATTCCGTCCGAATTAAGGTTGTTTATAACTATTATTTCGGGTTCGCCGCCGGCGTCGCGTACGGCTTTAGCGCTGTCGTATTCGCAATTTGTTCCGGGGAAGGTCGGAATTAAAAATTTGGGTTTAGCGACCTTAACCGCAGGCGAAGGATATTTTTCGGCGGTATACGCAAAGTTGCAAACGGGCGTATGCTCGTCTTTTATATTGCAGGTATACACGCCTTCTAACTTGTCTTCGTAAATTTTAAGCAAGCGGTTTAGCTCTATGCTCTCACCCTTTAAGGTAAGCTTGCCGTCATCGGTAACACAGCCTATTGTTTTTGCGCCGTTTACCGAGTCGTCCGCCTTTCCGTTTATTTCGAGCAAGAAAGAACCGTAAGCGTATCCGAATAAATCTTGAACGGAAAGCGAATCGTCAAACCTAAATCCGAAACCGTTGCCGAACGCCGATTTCATAACAGCCTCTGCAATGCCGCCTATCGTAGGCGTATAGCAAGAAACAGCCTTGCCCGAACGCATAAGCTCGGTTACCTCGTTAAAGGTTTTAACAAGAGATTCCGTATTGGGCAATTTGCAATCTTCGTCGTAGTCGGGGGTTAACATAACCACGTAGTTGCCCGCTTTTTTAAATTCGGGAGAAACAACGTCGTCGGTTTTTTGCGTGGTTACGGCAAAAGACACGAGAGTCGGCGGAACGTTTATATTTTCAAACGAACCGCTCATAGAGTCTTTTCCTCCTATCGAAGCGACGCCCAATTCCTTTTGCGCCTTAAACGCGCCCAAAAGCGCGGCAAGCGGTTTGCCCCAACGTGTTTTATCGCTGCCGAGTCTTTCAAAATACTCTTGGAAGGTTAGGTACACGTCGTTAAAATCCGCACCCGTGGCGATTAGCTTCGCGATAGATTCCACAACGGCGAGATACGCGCCGTGATAGGGGCTTTTTTCGGATATAAACGGGTTGTATCCCCACGCCATAAGAGAGCAATCGTCGGTATGCTTTTTTTCTACCGATATTTTTTGAACCATCGCTTGAATGGGCGTAAGTTGATTTTTGCCGCCGAAAGGCATAAGCACTGTTCCCGCGCCGATCGTAGAATCGAAACGTTCGGACAATCCGCGTTTAGAACATATATTTAAATCGGCGGCGATTTTTTCGTAGTTATCAACAAATCCGCCCTCGATTTTTTTATCGAATGTCTTAGGCTTTTCGGGCGCTGCCGAAGCGTGTTTTTCAGCTCCGTTAGAATTTAAAAATTCTCTGCTTATATCCACTATTTTTGCGCCGTTCCAAGTCATTACGAGTCGCGGTGTTTCGGTGACGCGAGCAATGGGACGGGCAACTAGGTTTTCTTCTTCGGCAAGTTTCAAAAACGCGTTGACGTTTTGCGGTTCGATAACTACCGCCATACGCTCTTGAGATTCGCTTATGGCAAGTTCAGTACCGTCAAGCCCCTCGTATTTTTTGGGCACGGCGTTTAAGTCTATTTCTAATCCGTCGGCAAGTTCGCCCACGGCAACGGATACGCCGCCCGCGCCGAAGTCGTTGCAACGCTTAATCATTTCGGTTGCTTTTTTATTACGGAAAAGTCTTTGCAATTTTCTCTCTTCGGGGGCGTTGCCCTTTTGGACTTCCGCTCCGCAAGTTTCCACCGAGTGGGAATCGTGAGCTTTTGAAGAACCGGTTGCGCCGCCTATGCCGTCACGCCCCGTACCGCCGCCGAGCAAAATAACCACGTCATTTGGCGACGGACATTCTCTGCGGACGTTTTCCGCCGGAGCGGCTGCGATAACAGCGCCTATTTCCATACGCTTTGCGGCGTAGCCGGAATGGTAAATTTCGTCAACCAACCCCGTGGCAAGACCTATTTGGTTGCCGTAAGAAGAATAGCCGTTTGCAGCTGTCGTAACTATCTTTCTTTGCGGAAGCTTGCCCTCTATCGTTTCGCTAACGGGAACGGTAGGATCAGCCGCGCCCGTTAGGCGCATTGCGCCGTAAACGTAACTTCTACCCGATAACGGATCGCGTATCGCGCCGCCGATACAGGTAGCCGCTCCGCCGAAAGGTTCTATTTCGGTTGGGTGATTGTGCGTTTCGTTTTTAAATAACAACAGCCACGGTTCTTTAACCCCGTCGGCTTCTACCGTTATCTTAACGGTGCAAGCGTTTATCTCTTCGGACTCGTCTAACTTGTCTAACTTGCCTTGGCTTTTAAGATACTTCACGGCGACGGTTGCCACGTCCATAAGGCACACGGGCTTGGTTCTGCCGAGTTGTTTTCTCACGTCAAGATATTCGGCGTAAGTCTTTTTTAACAATTCGTCTTCAAACTCAACGTTGTCTATTACCGTCAAAAAGGTGGTATGGCGGCAATGATCCGACCAATACGTATCGATCATTCTTATTTCGGTTACGGTAGGCTCTCTGTTTTCGGACTTAAAATAAGTTTGACAAAAAGCGGCGTCGTCGGCGTCCATTGCAAGCCCCATCGTTTTTACCAAGTTTTCAAGTCCGGCGCGGTCTAAGCTTAAAAAGCCCTCTAAAGTTTTAACCTTTTCGGGAACGTCGTATTTAACGGTAAGCGTTTCGGGTTTATCGAGAGAAGCCTCACGCGATTCGACGGGGTTTATAACGTATTTTTTTATTTCGGCAATATCTTTATCAGACAAATCGCCGTATAACGCATACACCTTTGCCGAACGGATAACGGGGCGATCGGACTGCGATATTATTTGAATACATTGAGCCGCGCTATCCGCGCGTTGATCGAACTGCCCCGGCAAATACTCCGTTGCGAACACAACGGACGCACCGTCGCTGTTCAAATCTTTATACACAACGTCTAATTGCGGTTCTGAAAAAACCGTTTTTACCGCATAGTTAAACAGTTCTTCGGATATGTTTTCGGCGTCGTATCTGTTAAAAACTCTTACTTCTTTTAATTGCTTTATGCCGAGCAGCCCTTTCGCGTCCGATAGCAGAGATTTAGCCTCGTTGGCGAGTTCTTTCTTTTTTTCTACGTAAACTCTGTAAACCATTTTTTCAATTACGCTCCGTTGCCTTTAATGCTTTTGCGCCGATATCCGCGCGATAATATTTGTTTGAAAATTCGATTTTTTCTATTTTTTCGTAAGACTTATCGATAGCTTGTTTTAAGTTTTGAGCTACGCCGGTAACGCCCAAAACCCTGCCGCCGTTAGTTAAAAGTTTGCCATCTTTCAGCTTTGCGCCCGCAACGAAAACGTCGGCTTTCACTTCATTTGGAATAGTTATTTCGTAACCCTTTTCGTAAGATTCGGGGTACCCTTTAGACGCCGCGATTACGCAGCATGCGCTTTTATCGTAAAATTCTACGTTAACGTCTTTCAAGTGCCCGTTTGTAGTAGCCAACATAACGGTAAGCAAATCGCTTTTTAAAAGAGGTAACACCACTTGCGTTTCGGGATCGCCGAATCGGCAATTATATTCTATAACCTTAGGTCCTTTTTCGGTAAGCATAAGCCCGAAATATAAGCACCCTTTAAAGGTTCTTCCTTCTTTTTTCATAGCGCGTATCGTGGGAAGAAAAATCTTTTCTTCACATTCGCGAGCGACCTCGTCCGTATAAAAGGGATTAGGCGCGATCGTACCCATTCCGCCCGTGTTAAGCCCCGTATCTCCGTCACCGGCGCGTTTATGATCCATAGACGACACCATAGGGATTACCGTTTCTCCGTCGGTAAAAGACAAAACGGATACTTCCGGTCCGGTTAAAAATTCTTCTATAACGATCTTATCTCCGCTTTTGCCGAAGCGTTTATCTTTCATTATGCCGATAACGGCGTTTTTCGCCTCGTCGCGAGTGTTCGCAATGATAACGCCTTTGCCGAGGGCAAGTCCGTCGGCTTTTATTACCACGGGAACAGCCGCTTTATCTATATACGCGATAGCATTGTCGGCATTGTCGAAAGTTTCGTATTCCGCAGTGGGTATGCCGTATTTTTTCATAAGGTTTTTCGAAAAAACCTTGCTACCCTCTATTATAGCCGCGGCTTTGTTCGGTCCGAAGCAAGAAATTCCTTTTTCTTCTAACGCGTCTACCGCGCCTAAAACCAAGGGATCATCGGGCGCAACAACGGCGTAATCTATTTTATTTTCAACGGCGAACGCCGTGATTTTTTCTATATCCGTTGCAGCGATATCAACGCACGTTGCGTCGGCGGCAATGCCGCCGTTACCCGGAAGCGCGTAGATTTTTTCTATAGAGGGGTTCTCTTTTAATTTTTTTATTATGGCGTGCTCTCTTCCTCCGCCGCCGATTACCATAATCTTCATACAATCACCTTAATGATGGAACAAACGCATACCCGTAAAGCACATAACCATATCGTGCTTATCGCAACAATCGATAACGGCGTCATCCCTTATAGATCCGCCGGGCTGCGCAACGTATTTTACGCCGCTTTTTTTAGCGCGCTCTATATTATCGTAGAAAGGAAAGAACGCGTCCGAGCCGAGCGAAACGCCCTCTTTAGTCTTTAAATAAGCTTTTTGCTCTTCAACGGTAAACGGCTCGGGGCGAACGGTAAAATATTTTTGCCATACGCCGTCGGCGCAAACGTCTTCTTCGTTTTGATTTATATAACCGTCTATAACGTTATCTCTATCCGCCCTACCGATATCCGCCTTAAACGGAAGATTAAGCACCTTATCGTGCTGACGCAAAAACCACGTATCCGCTTTGCTGCCCGCAAGACGCGTACAGTGTATACGCGATTGTTGCCCCGCGCCCACGCCGATGGCTTGCCCGTCGGTTGCGTAACATACGGAATTAGACTGCGTGTATTTAAGCGTTATAAGCGCGATAATCAAATCGCGAGCCGCGCTTTCGGGCAAATTCTTGTTAGCGGTAACTATATTTTTAAGAAGATCCGCGTTTATTTTGAAATTGTTTCTGCCTTGCTCGAACGTTATACCGAAAACCTGTTTGGTTTCTTTTTCTTGCGGGATATAATCGGGATTTATCTTTACCACGTTATACGTGCCTTTTCTTTTAGCCTTTAATATTTCAAGCGCGGCGGGTTCGTAATCGGGCGCGATAACGCCGTCGGATACTTCGCGCTTAATCATTTTTGCGGTGGTAACGTCGCAAACGTCGGAAAGCGCAACCCAATCGCCGAACGAACACATACGATCCGTTCCGCGAGCGCGAGCGTAAGCGCAAGCTATCGGAGAATCGTCTAGCCCGTCTATATCGTCAACAAAACACGCCCTCTTTAGCGTATCGGAAAGCGGAACGCCTACCGCGGCGGAAGTCGGGCTGACGTGCTTAAAAGAAGTTGCGCAAGCAAGCCCCGTAGCTTCTTTCAGTTCTTTTACGAGTTGCCAAGAATTAAACGCGTCTAAGAAATTTATATACCCCGGTCTGCCGTTTAATATTTCTATAGGCAAATCGCTGCCGTCGTTCATATAAATTTTAGAAGGTTTTTGATTGGGATTGCAGCCGTATTTCAATTCAAATTCTTTCATAACATTCTCCTTAAGCGTTTTTGTTTATTATTCTCGAATCGAACTTACCCGTTTCAAGATTTATATATCTGACAAATAACGATACTTTATTGTCGGCATTTAAGTTTTTCCAAATAATATCCGCCGTTTCGTCTATATCCGCGTCGGGAAGTTGCAAGGTTTTAGGTTCGCCCTCGAAACTAGGCAACGGAGATCCGTCGCACTTATAAGTATGTATAAACTTGGCTTTGCCTGCTATCGGATTAGAATACGCGTAGGTATATCTTTGACAAGAAGAAGAATCGCCTTCGGCGGATTTCAAAATAGACAACGCAAAATTCATGTCGTTGTTTTCTAACCGAACCACGCCCGATATGCGAGGGGTATAGTTAGGCGCGTCGTCCTCGAATTCGCGAGAGCGCAAAGCTTGCTCGAAAGTATATTGCGAATCCATAAGGTTATATATCGTATCGGTTTGATCGCCGTTGGTAACAATGGTTTTGTTGCCGAGCACGCGAACCGGCGCGTAAATAATAAGATGCGGATCAACCATTTTCGACTCGTCAAACGCTTGCGTTCTTATTCCGTCGCCGTCTTCTACGAATACGCGGTTGCGACTGTTTTCGCTGCGCCCCATAATAAAATACGCTATAACCGCGTTTTTGCCGTCAACGCTTTTGCCTAAAATAATGCCTCTGCCGTGATACGCAAGCGAATTAAGTTCGCTTGCAACGCTTTTAATTTCCATACTTACCGCCTTTATTTTATAATTGTTTTACCGTCTTTTATCGAAATTCTGTCTTCGCATAAAAGACTTACCGCTTGCGGAAGAAGTATCCATTCCGCATTTTCCATAATGCGTTTTTGCAAGACTTCGGGCGTGTCGCCCTCTTTTACTTCGACCGCTTTTTGTAAAATTATCGGACCGCCGTCACACTCTTCAGTTACGAAATGAACGGTTGCACCGGAAACTTTAACACCCTTTTTCAGTGCTTCTTCGTGGACTTTAAGTCCGTAAAAGCCTTTACCGCAAAAAGAAGGTATAAGCGACGGATGAACGTTTATCATTTTGCCGTTATATTCGCTGCAAACGCTTCCGTCCAATATAGTCATAAACCCCGCGTAAACGATAACGTCGGCTTTTTCCTCTTTTAACGCGCGCAAAACCGCTTCGCTATAAGAATGAACGTCCGTAAAAGAACGCCTTTCTAATACTACGGTTTTTATGCCGTTTTCCCTTGCGCGAGTAAGGGCGTAAGCGTCCGCCTTAGAGGATATAACGCAAGTGATTTTGCCGTTTTTTATTTCTCCGCGTTTTTCGGCGTTTATAAGGGCTTGAAGGTTTGTTCCGCCGCCCGACACCAAAACTACAACGTTTTTACTCATTGCCGTTCTCGCTCCCCGTGGTTTTTTCTTTTTTTTCGATTTTAAGCTTGCCCGTGATAAGCGGAAGCAAAATTCCGCCTAAGGCGTTGCCGACTATAACCGTTACGATAAACCAAAACGCTTTTGCGGAAGCTACCCCCGATATCGCAAAATAACCCATATCCGCAATCGAGTGTTCGAAGCCGCTTAGTATAAAAACGGGTACGGCGAACAATATGCCGACTATGCTTTTATTATCTTTATACACGCTTACGGCAACGTACATAAGCACACCGCATAACACGGCTCTGACGAAAACTTCGTACCACACTTTTGCAAGTTTCGCGTTATACGATATAATCGCCGCGGCGCGAAGTTCGGGCATCGCCGCTCCGACAAAAAATCCTATCGCGCAAGTTGCTATCGCATTGCCTAAAAGCCCTAAAAGCAAAACGCTAACGTCTTCTTTTTCGTGCTTTTCGGGTAAAAATCCCACTTTGCCCGTAAAGAGTGAATACCCTTTATAACAAATGGTAAGCAGCGCAATAGAGAAAAACACCGCGCCTACGACCTTGTTTTCGCATGCGAGATAAACCGAGCAACCGATAACAATCATAAGCCCCGCGGCTATTCCGTCGGCTATTTTTTTTAGCATATCTCTATTTCGTTTTCCGATTTAACGATTTCGCCTATCACGTAAGCGTCTTCGCCGCAATCGCGCAGTATAGACAAAGCTTTTTGCTCGTCGCATTTATCCACTACGATACTCATTCCGACGCCCATATTAAAGGTGTTAAACATATCTCTTTCGGATATGTCGCCCGTTTTGGCGATAAGGTCGAATATCGGCAAAATCTTAACCGAAGCCTTGTTTATTTTAGCGCCGTAACCCTTAGGCAAGCTTCTGGGAATATTTTCGTAAAAGCCGCCGCCCGTTATGTGAGATACCGCTTTAACCTTTACGCTTTCAAACAATTTAAGCATAGACTTAACGTAAATTTTAGTCGGGGTTAAAAGCGTTTCGCCTAAAGAATTGCCGTTTAACTCTTCTCTCGGAGAAGTGAGGTCGGCGTTTTCTATATCAAAAACCTTTCTTACGAGCGAAAACCCGTTAGAATGAACGCCCGACGAAGCAAGCGCGATTACCGTGTCGCCTTCTTTAACGGTGTTTTTGTCTAGCATTTTGCTTTTATCGACAACGCCCGTGCAATACCCGGCAAGGTCGTAATCGTCTACGGGCATAAGACCGGGGTGTTCAGCCGTTTCTCCGCCGATAAGCGCGCAACCCGCGCGAACGCAACCTTCCGCCACGCCGCCGACTATATCCGCAATTTTTTCGGGATAGTTTTTACCGCACGCTATATAGTCTAAAAAGAACAACGGTTTTGCACCGCAACAAATAATATCGTTTACGCACATTGCAACGCAATCAATGCCTATCGTATCGTGCTTATCCAACATCATCGCAAGCTTTATTTTAGTTCCTACGCCGTCCGTTCCGGAAACGAGAACCGGTTCTTTTATACCGTTAAGGTCAAGCCCGAAACAACCGCCGAAGCCGCCGACTTCGTCAAGGCAACCCGCGGTTTTTGTTCTTGCGATGTGTTTTTTCATCAGTTCGACCGATTTATATCCGGCGGTAATGTCTACGCCGGCTTTTGCATAACTGTCAGATTTAGATTTGTTTAACATAATTATTCCTTTCCGTTCCAGCAATAAGTGCATAAGTCGCATTCTTTTAGTCCTATTGCCTTTACGATTCCTTCTAACGATTGAAATTCTAACGACGCAAAATTAAACTTTTCGCATATGGCGCGCCTTAACGCTTTGCCGCGTTCCGTTTCGCCGTTAGAATATTCTTCTATATAATTAAAGCCTTCTTCGCCTTCTAGCTCTTTTATCACTCTTCTCGCAATCAATTCCATATCGCTTGTCGAACGTGAAAAATTAAGAAACTTACAGCCGTACATAATCGGCGGACAAGCCGACCGCATATGCACCGATTTCGCGCCGTTTTCGTATAAAAACTCTACCGTTTCTTTTAATTGAGTGCCGCGAACGATCGAATCGTCTACGAATAATAAATTTTTATCTTTAATATAATCGTGGACGGGTATTTGCTTCATTTTGGCAACTTTAGCCCTGTCAGACTGCTTTGCCGGGGTGAAGCTTCTAGCCCAAGTAGGGGTATATTTGATAAACGCGCGCGCGAACTTTTTACCGCTTGCGTTTGCGTATCCTATCGCGTGCGGAGTTCCCGAATCGGGCACGCCGCCCACGTAATCTACGTTTTCAGCCGATTTGTTCTTTTTATCGCGCTCTGCCATAATTTCGCCGTTACGGCAACGCATAGCTTCAACGTTAACGCCTTCGTAAGTAGCCGTCGGATAGCCGTAATAACTCCATAAAAAGGAGCATATCCTTTTTTTAGTTCCTGCCGAAGATAAAACTTCCATTCCGTTCGGGGTAATTTTTACGATTTCACCCGGACCTAACTCTTTTTCGTCTGCATAGCCGAGCTTTTGATAGGCGAAAGACTCGAAGGTGACGGCGTACCCTTCTTCGTTTTTGCCGACGGAAAGGGGCAATCTTCCCACTTTGTCACGCGCGGCAATAATAGAGCCGTCGTCGGTTAAAATTAGCACGGCGCAAGTGCCGTCAATGCTTTGCTGAGCAAACTTTATGCCTTCGGCAAAATTGTCTTTTTGATTTATCAGCGCGGCGACAAGTTCGGTGGTGTTTACCGCGCCGCCCGTCATCGCGTCGAAATATCCGCCTTTAAGGTCTAAACATTTTTTTACGAGTTCTTCGGCGTTATTTATAATGCCGATCGTAGCAATCGCGTACGTGCCGAGTTTAGAACGTATCAACATCGGCTGAGGATCGGTATCGCTAATGCAGCCGATTGCAGACGTTCCGCTCATTTCTTCAAAAATATTTTCAAACTTGGTTCTAAACGGAGAATTTTCTATATTGTGAATTTTACGTTGCAAGCCAATCTCTTTATCGAACGCCGCAAGACCGCCGCGCCGAGTTCCGAGATGCGAATGATAATCTACCCCGAAAAACACATCCGTCATGCAGTTGTGTTTAGAGGTGATTCCGAAAAAGCCTCCCATACTAACGCCCTCTCTTTATGCAAAAAAGAGCTTAGATAAGGTCATGGGATCAACGTATTTGCCGTCTTTATACACGCGCATATTGCCGGACGCAATTTCATCGATAAGCATAACTTTACCGTCGGCGTCGTATCCGAATTCAAATTTAATATCGTAAAGGTCAAGCCCTTTCGCTTTAAGGTCTTCGGCAACTATGGCGGTTATTTTTTGCGTTTCGGCTTTAATATCGTCATACTGCTTTTCCGTCATTACGCCAAGCGCGACAAGCCCGTCTTTAGTAACTAGCGGATCGCCTTTTTCGTCGTTCTTAAAAGTAGTTTCAACGTAAGCGGGGAGATCTGCGCCCTCTTCAATATAATCGCCGTATCTGCGATAAAAGCTGCCGACCGCCTTATAACGGCAAATGACTTCAAGCCCTTTTCCGAAAGCCTTGGCAGGCAAAACCTCCATCGTGGTATCCGCAAGATTCGCACTTATGTAGTGTGTTTTTATTCCTGCGGCATTTATCTTTTCAAAGAAATAAATAGACATGCGCAAGTTAACGTCACCAACGCCGTCAATAGTTAAACCTACGGCGTTTTCACCGGGATCGAAAACCCCGTCTTTGCCGGTGCAATCGTCTTTAAATTTCAAAAGATAATTGCCGTTTTCAAGCGCGTAAACGTTTTTGGTCTTTCCCGTATAAACAAGATTTTTTTGCATAAGTGTAATCTCCTTATATATTATATAGTTTTATATCGAATTTTTTACGGCGGCGTCTTTTTCTAGCACCGCTTTTTCGTCCGCACGGCGTTTTGCTTCTAGTTTTTCGGCAAGCGCGTCGTCATTTAACGCAAGGATTTGAGCCGCTAAAATCGCGGCGTTAGCCCCACCGTTTATAGCGACCGTGGCAACGGGGATACCCGTGGGCATTTGCACTGTAGATAAAAGCGCGTCTAACCCCTCTAAATTAGAAGATTTGCAAGGTATGCCTATAACGGGCAAAGTTGTATTGGCGGCAATCGCCCCGGCAAGATGCGCAGCCATTCCGGCGGCGGCAATTATTACGCCGAAGCCCTTCTTTTTTGCGTTTACGGCAAAATCCCTTGCCTGCTCCGGCGTGCGGTGCGCGGAATAAACGTGAACTTCAAACGGAATTTCAAGCGCCTTAAGAGTATCCGTTGTCTTTTTTATTATAGGCAAATCGCTGTCACTGCCCATCACTATTCCGATTTTTTTCATAAAACGTCTCCTAAAAAAACATAAGGACACCGCTCAACCTTCAACGGTTTACGCTGTGCCCAGACGGTCGACTAAAATATTATCCCTGTTTCTTTGCGGTGCTCCGCTTATAATCCGTCAGTTGCAAGGATTGCTCGTTTTTCTATTATATTTTACCATATAAAAACAACCCTTGTCAATCAATAAATAACCAATACTTTAAGGTTGGCAAAAATACTTTTTTAGTCCGATTTTTTGCCGTCGAAATTTTATTTCGTCATTGCGAACGAACGCAGAGAGTGTGGCAATCTCATCCGCTTTTTATAACCCCGTCCGCACTTATGCGCGATAGCGCGTAAGACGTAATGAAACTAAAAGGTTTTTCTATCCTTGCCGCCGTTGGCGGAGATTACCACGGAGCTTTGCTCCTCGTAATGACGGATAGAAAACTTTCGCTTTAGATTGCCGCGTTAAACTTGTTTTTAGGCAAAAAAAATCGGGCGGCTTTTGTTTAAGCCACCCGACTTTTTTTGAGTATCGCGAACAATATAGCGAATTTTTTTATTCGGTTATTATTAAAACCGCTTTATGCTTCGTCTTTAGAAAGATTGCCGTC
>CAZXOQ010000003.1:0-33159 GCA_964642415.1 uncultured Christensenella sp.
ATTTATTACAAATTGATAATGATTACTATTATTATATATAAAATAGTTTATATTGTCAAACGATTTTACAAAGTTTTTTTAAATTTTTTCAAGCTGTTCTAACCAAAGGGCGGCAACGGCGTCGGAAGGCATTTTCAAACTGCCGCGTGGCGAAAGCGAAACAGTGCTTACCTTTACGCCGTCGGGACAACAAGAACGTTTAAATTGTTGGCTGAAAAACCGTCTGAAAAAGGTTTTTAGATGCTTTAATATCGCATTTCTTTCGTATTCGCCCTTAAAAGCCGAGCAAGCGAGATAATAAATTTTTTCGGGCGAGCAACCGCGTTCCGCAAAGCAATACAAGAAAAAGTCGTGAAGAATATACGGTCCGACTATTTCTTCGGTTTTTTGATCGGTTTCCCCTCCGTCGGAGGGCAAAAGCTCAGGGCTTACCGGTGTATCTACAATATCGGTTAAAACCGTTTTTAATCTGCCGCCAACCTCTTTTGCATAGCTTGTTATTATATATCTCATAAGCGTTTTGGGTATACCGGCGTTAACGCCGTACATACTCATATGATCGCCGTTATACGTTGCAAACCCTAAGGCTAATTCGGACAAATCACCCGTTCCCACGACAAGTCCGTTTTCCATATTGGCTATATCCATCAATATTTGAGTACGTTCGCGCGCTTGAGCGTTTTCGTAAGCGGCGTCGTAAAGGTTATCGGCGTGCTTTATATCTTTTAAATGTCTTTTAACGGCTTGCCCGATATTAACCCTTTTAAGCGTTACGCCGAGAGCGCGCGCAAGCTTTACGGAATTTTCGAAAGTTCTGCTGGTAGTGCCGAAGCACGGCATTGTAAGCGCGATTACGTCTTTAGAGCTTTTGCCCGAAAGGTGCATTGCCCTAACCGCAACGATTGCCGCAAGCGTAGAATCCAATCCGCCCGACAGTCCCAAAACGGCTTTTGCCGCGTGAGTGTGAATTATACGTTTTTTTAGCCCTTGCGCCTGCATTTCTATTATTAAACGATAGTCTTCTATCCCCGCGGTAAAAGGAGATTTATCAAAAACCCTGCTAATCTCTTGATTATTTCGGCTAGCCGAAAATTCAACCGTCAAATAATCGGCGTTCATCTTAAATTCTTGATTAAAGCGTTTGCTTCTGACAAAGGAAATATATTGAAGATCTATCTCACCTACTGTAAGTCCGTTTTTAAAAAACTCGCTTTCAGAAATCAGTTCGCCGTTTTCCGCTATTAACGAATGTCCCGAATAAACGTTGTCGGTTGTAGACTCTCCGTCACCCGAATTGGCATAAACGTAACCGCATACAAGTTTAGAGGATTGCCCCTTTACAAGGGCACGGCGTTCGTTAGCTTTACCGATAACTTCGTCGCTGCAAGAAAGATTTACGATTATAGTTGCGCCGTGAAGCGCGTGGGATACGGACGGCGGAATAGGCGTCCATAAATCCTCGCATATTTCGGCACACACCTTAAAATCGGAATTATCGGCACATTCGAAAATAATGTTTTTACCGAAGGGTATTTCTAAACGGTTTTCGCCTTTTTGCAAGGTTATATAAGAAATTCCGTCGGGCGACGGTTTAAAAAAACGCTTATCGTAGAATTCGTTGTAATCGGGCAAATAGGATTTAGGCACGAAAGCGAGAATTTTTCCGTTACAAATTCCTGCGGCAACGTTATAAATAAGACCGTCTTTTTTTATCGGCAACCCCACGAAAACCAAAATCTTTCTGTTTACGGTAAAATCCGCAATATCTTTTAACGCGCTTTTTGCGGAATTAAGCAACACGTTCGAATAAAATAAATCTCCGCACGTATATCCCGTTATGCACGTTTCGGGAAAAACCAACAATTCAACCCCTTTAGCGTCAGCTTCTTCTATTCCCTTTTTTATGTTTTCCGTATTATACGCGGTATCGGCAACCCTGATTTGCGGCGTAAAAGTAGCCGTTCTAATAAAACCCTGCTTCATATTTTTTCTCCGTAATAATTTCGTATAATCATATTTTACAACCTTTTTATATTTTTTGCAATTTTATAAAGGCGTAAAAAAAGAGAAATTTGCGTTTTTTGCAAATTTCTCTCTAACAAAAATCGATTATTTTACGTTTTTATGCTTTTTAAGCAACTTTCCTACGGCAAAACACACGAAACAAACGGCAGTGGCAACGATTAGCGAATATAAAATCACATCCATAACCGCGTTCCATCCGCCGTCGCTGTTTTTAGCAATTGCGCCAAACCCGTAAGAACTGAGCGCGCTACCAACGTAGCAAAAGCCGTCTATCAATCCGGCGACAAGCCCCGCGTTTACGTTGCCTTTACAATCCATAGGGAAAATCGCCGTGGTAACGTTGTTTACGCCTGCCATCAAACAAGCGGTAAAAGCAAAACACGCAAGAGATACAATAAAGGTATCAAGATTTATACACGCAACCATTATGCCCATAATAACCGCGGATACGGCAAATAAAATACCCGATAAAACAAAATAATTCTTTATTCTTTTGTTGATAGCAAGGGCGATTCCGCTGCCGAATAAAGCGCAAACGGGCAAAAACAAAGTCAAAAGCTTGGAAATCCAACTCTCTAAGCCATAATTATCTTTCAAGAAAGTCGGCGCCCAAGTGGTAAGACCGTCTTTAACAAAGTTGTTTGCGACGGCAAGCAAACACATAATTCCGAATATCACCCAAAAAGCCGAAGTCGTTTCGTTTTTCCTTTCACCGACCTCTGCCTTGTCTAAGGTAACGCCGTCTAACTCGTCGTAATATCTCTTTGCCTCTTGACATTTGATTTTTAACGGACCGTACGCGATAAACCAAACCGCGCCGATCGCAAACATAAGTGCGGTGGAAACGTAAAAAATCAACTTGAAATTGCCGATAGAGGAAAACCACGCGCTTAATCCGTATCCGATAAACGTTCCGACCGCAACGGGAAAACACATTATAAAAAGCGCAAGTCTAGAATATCTTTTTGCCAATACTCTGTTAAATATAAGCACAATCGACGACCAAAGCGACGCTTGCGAAAAGCCGTTTATAAGCCAAATAAACTTAACCGCGCCGAACGCCGACGACGGAATAAACGCGACCGCAAGATTGCATGCTCCGCCGATTATCATAGCGGCAAATATCGTATACTTAAAATTATATTTAGAACAAAGCAACCCGTGAAAGACTTGCCCTATGCCGTACGCGATAAAAAACGCCGTTCCGACAATTCCGGCGATATCTTTTTCTACGCCGAAAAAGCTCATCGCTTCGTTAATGTTTGCGTCGTAAGATTTTCTGCCGACATAAGAAATAGTGTAAATAATAGTCGTTAAAAAAATCAAAAACAAGGCGTTTTTCTTATCTTTTTTTTCATCACGCGCGATAACGTCGTTTACTTGCATACCGAATTATTTTCTCCTTAAGCTATAATTTTAAAAAGTGGATAGTCGCTTAAAAAAAACTCCCCGTTAAAAAAGCCGTTGCCATCGCGCAAGGTTTTTTGCAATCGTTGTATTTATCGCAACCGCAACAACACGGGCAAATTTTTTCCCAACCGTTCATATTTTCCCCTTTTATAAAACTTTACGGCAAGCTCCCCACCATAAAAATAAATTTCGCATTTTTAAACATTACGTAGTTTGTAAAAAAAATTACAAACTACGTAATTGCGTTTTATCGTTATATGGCGAAACGGTTATTTACTTTCTTCGCCGTAGCCGTCGGGATTCATCGTTTGCCAACGCATTGCGTCTTTAACCATATCTTCTAACGTTTTAGTCGCTTTAAATCCTATAACCTGCTCCGCATAAGAGGGATCGGCGTAACATTCGTCAATATCACCGGGGCGGCGCGGCATAATTTTATACGGAATGGGTTTGCCCGTAACTTTTTCAAAGGCTTTAACCATATCTAAAACGGAATATCCGTGTCCCGTACCGAGATTAAGAATCAAAAGTCCAGGGTTTTCGGCAAGTTTATTTACGGCAAGAACGTGACCTTTAGCGAGATCGACCACGTGAATATAATCGCGAACACCCGTTCCGTCGGGAGTATCGTAATCGTTGCCGAATACGCCGAGATATTCTCTCTTACCCACGGCGACTTGCGTAATATATGGGCAAAGGTTGTTAGGAATACCTTTAGGATCTTCACCGATAATACCGGACTCGTGCGCGCCGACGGGATTAAAATAACGCAATATCGCTATGTTAAAGCTGTTATCCGCCTTATATAAATCCTTTAACATATACTCTATAAACAGTTTCGTACTGCCGTATGGGTTTGACGTAGAAAGCGGAAAATCCTCTTTAATAGGTACGCTTTTAGGTTTGCCGTATACCGTTGCAGAAGAAGAAAATACAAGATTTTTAACCCCGTGTTCGCGCATAGAAAATAACAAAACAAGCAAACCCTCTATGTTGTTTTCGTAATATTCAAGAGGTTTAGCGCAAGATTCGCCTACAGCTTTTAATCCCGCAAAGTTTATTACGGAGTCGATTTTATTTTCGGTAAAAATTTTATCGAGAATTTTTTTATCTCTTATATCCCCCTCGTAAAACTTTATTTTTTTACCCGTTATTTTTTCTACGCGTTTAACAGCCTCGTATTTACTGTTAACGAGATTGTCTATGCAAATCACGCCGTGACCTGCGTTCAAAAGCTCTACCGAAGTATGCGAGCCGATATATCCGGCGCCGCCCGTTACCAAAACGTTCATTTTATACTCTCCTATTTTTATATTCTTTTTATTCCGACCGAAGCCAAGAATTTATCAAATCCTTTTTCTCCGATTTCGTCATTTTTAAACACCGCGGTATTTAAAAGTATATTCCTGCATACGTCGTTAACCTTATCGGTAACGCGCTTTTCGGCTTGTTCAAAAGAATCCGAAACACCTTCCGTAACCAATGCTTTTATCATATCGCGATGAGCGTAAAGATAATTGTCTTTATTATTTAAAGCGCTTTCGTCGTATTTCTCTTTTCCGCAAAGAATATCGGCAATCATCGCAAGCTGTTTTTTAAGCCTGCCGGGAAGAATAAACAACCCCATCGCCTCTATAAGTCCGATACCTTCTTTTTTGATATTATGATATTCGGGATGCGCGTGGAAAACACCGTCGGGATATTGTTCGCTGGTAATATTATTGCGTAAAATAATATCTACGATATAAGTTTTTCCGTTTTTCCTGCATACGGGTGAAAGCGAATTGTGTTTTACACCGTCGGTTTCGGAATATATTCCGCATTCTTCGCAAGAAAAACCCGCCCAATGCTTAACTATTTCTTTGGCGAGAGAAGAAATTTCTTCTCTGTTATCCGATTGAAGGCGTATTACGCTGTTATACCAATCAACTATCCCGACCGAAACGTCGTTATATTTTTCCGAGCGGAAATAATCTTTAACGGGCGCTTTGTGCATAGGCATTAAATGACCGCCGCCCTGAAAATGCTCGTGATTGAGAATAGAACCGCCGATTATCGGAAGCGCCGCGTTAGAACCTATCATATAGTTAGGGAAAAAATCGACAAAATCGAAAACCTTGTCTATCGTATCGCTTTCTATATGCATAGGCGTGTGTTTTTCGGATATCGCGATCATATGCTCGTTATAATAAGCGTACGGCGAATACTGAACGAACCAAGGTTCGCCGCCGAGAGTAAGCGAAACCGTTCTTATATTCTCTCTTGCGGGATGAGTTGCCGTCCCCTCGAATCCTTCGTTCTCTTTACACAAAAGGCACGCCGGATATTTTGCTTTTTTAGGCGCGGTTAAAAGCTTTGCTATCTCTTTATTATCTTTTTCGGGTTTACTTAAGTTAACGGTTATTTCAAGCGTTTTATCTCCGTCGCGATAATCCCATTTAAGGTTTTTGCCTATCGCGGTTTTTTGAACGTAATCGTTTTTAACCGACAGCCCGTAAAAATATTCGCAAGCCTTTTCAATCCCCTCGCTTTGTTTTATTTCGCGAAAGCGCTCGTTAACCTTTGACGGCAACGGACTTAAAAGCCCCATAATATACGTACAATAACGACCTTCGGCACCTTCTTCGGTAAGCCCGTTTTCACGCGCGTAATCGGCTATTTCTTTAACCAACTCGTCGGGAACGTCATATCCTTTAACAAAGGATAAATCGCCTGCGTCGGATACGGGTTCGTCTAAACGGAATTCGCGAAGAAGCAAGTTGCGAAAATAAATCTCATCCCTTTTATTTAGATACAAAAACTCTTCTGCATAAATCAAAAGCTTTTCAACTAAAATTTTACCGTCAACCATAAAACTCTCCTTATAAAATCGGTTACGTTTTTATAAATTTTAATACGTCCTATCTTAAGCGACGCCTTTATTGAATTATAAACCAATCTAAACGATATTGTCAAGAAATAACGTAGTAGTTTTCAGCTTTTAAAACAATAAAAAGATATAACTTTTTTACGAAAACAATTATACTTTTTTCTAATTGCCTTTTTACATAAAAGCCGAAACAAAACTAAAACCGTTATTCTATATGTTTTTTACCGTAATAATAGTAATACTTACATTCCATATCGGAATTATAAATTTTTCTGTTTCTATCGGCGCGCTTGCCGAAAGACTTTTCAAAATTCTTTGCCGCGGTAACAACGAATGTCGACCATTCCGGATATTCGCGCAGCGCCTTGCCCAAGCCGCGATAACAGTTTTCGGCTTCTTCTTTATCGTAAACCCTTATACCGTAAGGCGGATTTGTCACTATCGTACCGAATGACGTTTGCGGTTTAAATTTGCGCGCGTCGCCAACGGTAAAAGATATTTTATCGGCAAGCCCCGCCCTCGCGGCGTGACGTTTGGCAAGTTTAACCGCTTTAGGATCTATATCGCTGCCGGCAAAGTCTATTTCTCTATCGCGTTTTATATTATCTCTCGCTTTTTCTATTGCCTTTTCGTAAATCTCGGCGTCAAAATTTTGCCATTGATTAAAAGCGAAAGACCTATTCATATTAGGCGGAATATTAAGCGCTATTTGCGCCGCTTCTATAACGAAAGTTCCCGAACCGCAAAACGGATCTCTAAACGGGCGCTTATAATAAAAATCGCTCATAAAAAGCAATGCCGACGCAAGCGTTTCTTTAATCGGCGCGATACCGACCAAATCGCGATAACCGCGTTTATGAAGCCCCGTTCCGCTTGTGTTTATTAAAACGGAAAGTTTATCCTTAAAAAGCGAAAATGATATTTCGTACAGCGCGCCGCTTTCGGGCAAACGGTTTAAGCCGTATTTTTCGCAAAGTCTTACGGCAATCGCCTTGTTTATTATCCGCTGAGTATCGGATATGGCGAATATTTTGCTTTTAACGCATTTGCCGTTAACATACAGTTTTCCGTCTTTCGGAATGTAATCTTCCCACGGAAGGGCAACCACTCCGTCAAAAATATCGTCAAAGCTAAGCGCTTCGAATTCGGCGACCTTGATATACACCCTTTCGGCGGTTCTTAAGTTTATATTCGCCTCGGCAACGGCATATGCGTCGGCATAAAAAGTTATCGCTCCGTTCTCCGCCGGATTATTGCCGTAGCCTAGCCTTTCAATTTCTTTTTTCAAAACGGATTCCGTGCCGGAAGCGCACGTTGCCGTCAGTTGAAGTTTATCGGGAAAATCTTTTATCATATTTTATATTTTATTCTTAATCGGTTAATAAATCAAGTGTTTTTTGTTCTTTTCGGAGATCTCAAAAGGTTATTTGAAGGTTATACCGTTTTTCTCGGAATATTTCATTAAAAGGTATCCGACAATCAAGCTTAACGTTTCGTAAATTCCGAAAGTATGCCAAATAACGGCGTTTCCGAATATCATCGGCAAAAGCAATACCACGCCGATCGTAAACGCAAAGCTTCTTAGAAGGTTTATCGCTATGGCGTAGCCCGTGCGTTTTGTCGAATACATATACGTAGAAACAAGCGTATTTAGCGCCATTATGATAAATCCCCAAGCAAACGCCGGCATAACCTTGTTCACGTAGGCGGTTGTTTCAGCGCTTGCGCCGAATAATCCGCAAATAAAATCCCCTACGTACAGCAACAATACGAATATCAATACCGCACCGATTAAATCGATAATCGCGGCTATCTTTCTGATATAAAATAAATCCTTTTGTTTTCTTTCGCCGTAAGCCCTGCCAAGTAAAGGCTGTATACCCTGCGCCACGCCCGAAAAAATCGCAACCGAAAAAGAAGCCACGTAATTTATGACGGAAAAAGCGTTAACCGCGATACTGCCTATTCTATGCAATAACACGTAGTTTAAGCAAATCGTAGAAACGGGTACTGCAAATTGCGAAATAGATTCCGGTATACCGCGCAAAAAGAGCTTTTTAAAAACCACTTTGCTAGGCTTAAAAAGTTTTATTCTGAGTTTACCTTTTCTCAAAATAAAATGAATACAAATTATCGCAAGATAAAGAGTTTGCGAAATTCCCGTAGCAATAGCCGCGCCTGCCATTCCCTGCTTTAGCGGAAAAACAAACAACCAATCGAGAAAAATATTGCATGCGGAACTAACCACCGTTGCAATCATAACGAGAACGGGCGAACCGTCGTTACGGCAAAAATACTGAAACAACACGCCCATTGCCGACGGCACTAAAAACAGACAATACCAAAACAAATAGTCTTTTGCATAACCCGCGTATAAATCGTTTGCGCCGAGCAATCTTCCAATTTTTTCAGCGAAACACGTGCCTACTAACGTTAATATGATAGACACTATAAGCATAACCGAAAAAGCGTGCATAAACACGTCGTTAGCGCCGCTATCGTTTCCCTTGCCGAAACGAACAGCGCTTACCGCAACGCCGCCTACCGCTATAAGCATAAACACCGCGTTGACAACCATAATAAACGGAAACAAAATATTAACCGCGCCGAGAGCGTCTTCTCCCACGCCGTTCCCGATAAAAATACCGTCTACGATTGTAAACAAAAAAAAGCATACCGACGCTATTATTGACGGAAATACGTATTTAAGTATCGTTTTTATATTTATATTATTCATAAAAAGTTTTACTCCTAAAAAAAACGCCCGAATTATCGCTAATTATCGGGCGCACGCGCATATCCCTTTCGTTACGGGTTTGTCGCGCTATTTATTTTATTACTGTTTATACAAAAAACGTTATTGAATTCAACTTCGTTTTTGCATCGCGTTTTTATACGGTAAAATCACCCTTTTATTAAAACGGTTGTTCTCCGTAATAAATTTTTTTCATAGAAAGAGCGTCTATATCCTGAGTGCCTGCCGACTCGCAAACAATAAAAGGTTCTAGCTTCAATTTTTTTAGCACTTCCGCAAGAGGGGCGAATTCCGGTCCGTACTTATCGTCGGCAAACGTGAGATGTCTGACCTCGCCTTTTGCAGTATACTCTATCTTAGAAAAATGCATATGAAAGCCTTTCATTCTTTCGTAGCCGAGTTTATCGATAAGAAAGGTTAACAATCTTTCATAATCCGCCTCGGTTTTTAGGCTTCCGCATTCGCGAGCGTTTACGTGCCCGAAATCTATGCAAGGAACAAAAACTCTATCAACCGCGCAAAACTCAGCTATTTCTTCTACCGTGCCGATTTGCGCTTGTTTGCCCATTGTTTCGGGGCAAAAAATCATATTCGACAGATTGTTTTCGTATATTCTGTCGCGCAAAATTTTCAGCCTTTCCACCGTTAACGAAACGGCAGCGCTTCTTTCGGCTTTACCTTGGCTCGCCGGGTGAAAAACTATCCTTTCGCCGCCCATTTCACGGCATTTTTTTGCGCTTTCGATCACGTAAGAATAAGAGTTTTTAGCCATCTTATCGTCGGGGTTTGCAAAGTTTACGTAATATGGCGCGTGAACGCTTATTTCAACGTTTGCCGCCGTAAACGCGTTTGCTATCGAATTAGCTTTCTCCGGCGAAAGCCTTACACCTCTGCCGAAAGAATATTCAAAGCAATCTAACCCCAAATTTCTCACCCACAATGCGGATTGCTCGGTGTTTTTGTTGCCTGCTTCTGCGAACGCCGCGGAATTGCCGCTCGGTCCGAACTTAATCATACTTGCCTTCTTTTACTTCTTTAATATCGGTTTCAAGCTGTTCTTTCAGTTTTTCGGGAGAAACGAATTTTTGAATTTCTCTTAAATAAGCGTCAAAATACACGACTATTTTTTCGCCGTAGATATTTTCGCTAAAATCTAGGATATGCGCTTCAACCATCTTATCGTTTACGTCGAAAGTCGGTCTTGGTCCGAAATTTATCACCGCGCGATAAACATTGCCTTTTACTTCTACCTTGCCGGCATAAACGCCGTCTTTTAAGGGCTGTTTATCTTTATCTATTTTGATATTTGCCGTAGGAACGCCCAACGCCGAACCGACGCCTCTGTCTTCTTTAACGATTCCGCTAAAAGAGTAACTTCTACCGAGCAGTTCCGCCGCGGCTTTAACGTTGCCCTCCGCAAGCATACGCTTGATGCGCGAAGTAGAAATTTTTTTATTATCGGCGGAAACAACGTCTTCAACTACGATAACCTTTTGACTTTTGCCTTCGGCGTATTTAATCAAATCGTCGGTATTGCCCGAAGCGAACTTACCGAATTTATAATCTTTTCCGCAAACGTAAGCCGCGATATCGTATTTTTTGTTTATCTTATTCAAAAAAGCGAGTTTGCCTAAAGAAAGAAATCCGAAATCTATCGGCGCGTAATATATCTCGTCTGCACCGAGTTCTTTAAGAAGTTTTTCCCTTTCTTCTATAGTGTAAACGCACTTATCCTTTTCGCCCGAAAGCATTGCCTTAAGGTTACCCTTAAAAGTAAATACCACAAGTTCCGCGCCAAGTTCTTTCGCGGTTTTTTCAGCTTCTTTTATAACGCAACAATGCCCTTTATGAACACTGTCGAAATACCCTAATGCCAATACGGCTTTTTTTAATATTTTATCTGACATAAGCCTTTATTTTTAAAATTCCCTCCTTAGTTTCTCCTATTCCCCAAAAATCCTCTCCGTTATATACGCGATACAAGCCGTCTTTAAAACCGTAATCGTTAAAAACTCCGTTTAAAATTTTAGTCGCTTGTTTTTCGGTTAAAACGATCTTCTCGTAATCGACCGCAATATCGGGCGGTAAAATATATTTTTCGGGATTATCGGAATTTCTGAATTCATCGAGTTTTACGCTGTTTTCCGCAGTAAAAACTCCGGATTTCACTCTTGCCAGCGAAGACATTGTTGCAACCGTACCGCAAGAAACGCCTATATCTCTTGCAAGAGATCGTATATACGTTCCGCCTTTACAATCTATGGTAAACTCAAATTCGTCTTGCGACGTTTGCTCGCCTAGCGTAACGTTTATAATATTAACTTTTTTAGGCGCAAGCTCGAATTCAACACCCTTTCTTGCAAGCTGATAGCCGCGCTTGCCGTCTATACACTTTGCGGAATATTTAGGCGGTATTTGATCTATTACGCCGATAAACCGCGGTAAAACGCTTTCGATTTGCTCTTTTGTAGGGCAAATACCCGTGCTTTCTGTCACAGCGCCCGTAGTATCCAACGTATCCGTCGTAACGCCGAATTTAAACCGCGCTACGTATCTTTTTTCTTTATCTAAAAGGTAATCGAAAAGTCGCGTTGTTTTATATAACCCCACGGGAAGAACCCCTTCCGCCATCGGATCTAACGTGCCCATATGCCCACACGGAACGTTAAATTGCTTTTTTACTGCGGTAACGACCGCCGCGGAACTAATACCCGACGGTTTATAAATATTGATAAAACCTTTCATTATTCGTTTATGTATTTTGCCGCCGTAACGGTAATTCTATCCACAACCTCTTCGTATTCGCCGAAAATCTTGCAACCGCTTGCAAGCACGTGTCCGCCGCCGCCAAAACACTTTGCAACGGCGTTGACGTCGGACGAAACCGATCTTAAACTGATTTTATAAACGTTAGTATCCGTTTCCATCACGGCAATACCGATTTCTACGCCTTTTATTCCCATTATAAAATCTATAAAACCTTCGGTATCCTCAGTTTTAGCGCCGCTTTTAGCAAGACTGTCGCGTGATACCGTGATAAGCGCGATTTTACCGTCTGAAAAATAACGGATTTTTTCCATCGTCATACCGAACAGCTTAGCGCGTTCTTTGCTTTGCGAAGAAAAACAATTAAAATATATTGTATTTAAATCCGCACCTTTTTCAACGAGTTCCGCCGCAATCTTCAATGTTGACGGCGTTACGCTTTTATGTCTGAAATTACCCGTATCGGTTACGATGCCGACTGCAAGCGCGTTAGCTATTTTGCTTGAAATATCAGCGCCCTTCGCGTTTGCAAGCTCGTATATATTTTCAGCGTTGGCGGCTTTATCTAAAACGTAATTTTTATTGGCGAAAAAACCGTTAGAAATATGATGATCTATGCTGTACGTAGTAAGTTTTGTTTTAATAAAGTTATCCGAAAAAACACCTAAGCGCGATATATCCGCACAATCGATTGCCGCAAACGCGGTATAATCGCTTTCGTTTAACCCTTCGGTTTTTATATCGGAAACGCCGCTTAAAAAGAAAAACTTTTCCGGCACGGGATCGCTTGAAAAAACGTCCGCCTTAACGCCGTATTCTTCCAATAAAAATCTAAGAGCAACCGCTGAACCGATTGTATCTCCGTCCGGATGAATATGGCAAAAAAGCGCGACGCTCTTTTCCGAAAACAGCCTGTTTGAAAGCGCGGTTAAGGATATCACTTGTTATCCTCCTCGCCGATTTTCAACAATAGCTTATCCATTTTATCGCCGTATTCTATCGAACGGTCAAGAATAATCTCTAACTCCGGAACGGTTCGTATCCTCATACTTTTGCTTAATTCGTAACGAATTTTCTTCGCGTCGGAACGGATAGCCGCAAACGACGAATTCTTTTTTTCTTCATCGGTAGAAAACACGCTTACAAAAACCCGCGCGTAAGAAAGATCGGGCGCGCAATCTACGTCGGTAACGGATATCATTGCCGTTATCAACGGATTTTTTATTTTGCGCGAAATAATTTCGCTTATTTCTCTTTTAAGTTCGGCATTAAGCCTTTCCGAACGGCTTACGCCGCCGCCGTGTTTTTTCATTTATATCTCCTAAATAAAGGGTTTTTGTGGTTATACTCTTTATCTTGCCATTACAAAATTTATAAAATGACGTATATAGACAGAAGTTTGCTAATGCAATGACGTACTTTAGATTGCCACGGCAACAAAGTTGCCTCGCAATGACGAGGTGAAAAATTGTTTTTATCACGTCATTGCGAACGGCTTTTGTCGGATAATCATTGACCGCTAGCCCGTCATAGCGAAATCGAAGACGCCCCGAACGTTTGCCGAGTGCGGCAATCTCATTCGCTTTACTCTATCCGTCATTACGAGGAGCAAAGCCGTAAGGCTTGCGACGTGGTAATCTCCGTCAAAGGCGGCGAGGATATAAAATACCCTTTCTTTTATTACGCCTTGTTTTCTTCTATAATGTAACACTCGATGAAATCACCGATTTTGATATCGTTAAATTTCTCTATAGACATACCGCATTCGAAGCCTTGAGAAACTTCTTTAACGTCGTCTTTAAATCTCTTAAGTTGCAATACGTTGCCTTCGGTAATCATTATATCGTCGCGATAAATGCGGAGTTTTCCGTTTCTGACAATCTTACCCTCGGTAACGTAACAACCGGCAACCTGACCGACGCCAGAAATCTTAAATACCTCTCTAACTTCGGCTTTGCCAAGATATACTTCTGAAATTTTGGGTTTAAGCATACCTTTAAGCGCTTTTTGAACGTCTTCTATCGCTTCGTAAATTATTCTGTAAAGCTTTATATCAACGCCGCTCTTTTCGGCAATTTGTTTCGCGTTAGAATCGGGACGAACGTTAAACCCGATAATTACCGCGCCCGAAGATTCGGCAAGCATTATATCGGATTCTTTAATCGCGCCTACCGCGGCGTGAATAACGTTAACCCTTACCTCGTCGTTAGAAAGCTTTTCAAGAGATTGCTTAACCGCCTCAACCGAACCTTGTACGTCCGCCTTGACGATTATGCTAAGGCACTTAACCTCGCCTTCCGCGATCTTGCTGAATACGTCGTCTAACGTGATTTTAGAGGAAGCTTTTATCATACTTTCTCTTTCTTTATTCTTTCTTTCTTCGGCAACGAGTTTCATAAGCTTATCTTGCTCTACGGAATAAAGGATATCGCCCGCTTCGGGAACGTCGTCTAACCCCATAATAGAAACTGGAACGGACGGACCTGCGGAAGCAACTTTTCTGCCTTTATCGTCACTCATTGCCCTTATTTTACCCGTAACAGTTCCTACGATAACGTTATCCGAAACGCGAAGCGTTCCGTTTTGTATCAATACGGTTGCAATAGGACCTTTGCCGGGATCTAGTTTCGCTTCTATAACAACGCCCTTGGCTTTTCTAGAAGGATCGGCTTTAAGGTCTTTTATCTCTGCAAGGGTAAGAATACTGCTTAATAATTCGGGGAATCCTTCGCCCGTTTTAGCCGATACGGGACAAAGCATAGTATCGCCGCCCCATTCTTCGGGAACAAGTCCTCTCTCGGTAAGCTGAGTTTTTATTCTTTCTATATTTGCTTCGGGTTTATCTATTTTATTTATTGCAACGATAATAGGAACGTCTGCAGCCTTTGCGTGAGAAATCGCTTCTTCGGTTTGCGGCATTATGCCGTCGTCGGCGGCGACTACAAGTACGGCTATATCGGTTGCTTGCGCGCCTCTCGCTCTCATTGCGGTAAACGCTGCGTGCCCCGGCGTATCGAGGAAGGTTATCGGATTGCCGTCTACGGTAACCTGATACGCGCCTATATGCTGCGTGATTCCGCCTGCCTCGCCTGCGGTCACGTTGGTTTTTCTAATTCTGTCTAAAATAGAAGTTTTGCCGTGGTCAACGTGCCCCATAACGGTAACAACCGGCGGACGACGGACGAGCTTGCTTTCGTCAACGACTTCTTCAAACCCTTCGGACAAAACGTCCTCGGCGGTTTTATTGAGTTTAAGCTCTAACTGCACGCCAATTTCGTCAGCGACAAACGCAGCCGTATCGAAATCTACGGAATCGTTTATCGTTTTCATAATGCCTTCTTTGAACAGTCTTTTAGTTATTTCCGCCGCCGTTATGCCGATTTTTTCGGATAAAACTTTAAGCGGAATAATTTCCGTATTTATAACGGCTTTTTCTATCTTTATAACGTTGGTTACGGCTTGTTCTTTATTCTTTTTCACGGGACGGAATTTTCTGTAACCGGACTTATTCTCATCGAAATCTTCTATGCTGACGTTGTTTTTAATCAACGCGCGTTTATTAAGAGAATGTTTATCTTCATACTGTTTTTCGCCGCCCGATTTCTTTTTGCCGAAAGAACGTTTATCCCCCGACGGAATAATCGGAGGCGCAACGTAGGTAGCCTGTGGCTTTTTACCCGCATTGGGTTTTTGCCCGCCGTTTCTGTTAAACCCGCCTTGACCGTTTGCGGAATTTCTCTGCGGTCTATCCGTTCTTTTTTCCCTATCGCCGTAAGGCTTTCTTTCCGACGAATGGGAAGTTTTAGCCTTGTCTTGAGGAACGAATTCCGCGCGGCGAACTATAAACGAAGGTCTGGGCTTTTCGGCAGGAGCAGCGGGAGCAGTCGGAGCAGCAGTGTCCGTTGCTTCGACTTTTGCTTTAGGCAGAGCTTCCTCTCGTCTTTCTTGTTTTTCTTGCGCTGCGGGCGCGGTTTTTTCTTCCGCCACGGGAACTTTAGCTTCATCGGGTTTAGCCGCTTCGTTAGCGGAAGACGCTTTTTTAGATTTTTCAGTTTTTTGCTCTGCCGCCTCGCGTTTCTTTTCTTCGGACGAAGTTTTCCCCTTAGCCTTAGAAGGAAGCTTTTCTTCTGCGGTTACGGGTTTGCTTTCCGGTTCTTTAGATAATTCGGCATCTTTTACGGGCTCTGCCGCTACGGATTCCGTAGGAAGAGCTTTTTCTTCCGCTTTGGAAGCGGAATTTTCTTCGGGTTTTACCTCTTCGACAAAAACGGTATTATTCTCCTCCGTATTGCGACGAGTTTCCTCCGCTTCGCACGCGTTAAGTTTTTCGACAAGGCGCGATTTAAGCGATTTAAGTCCGCCCTCCGATTTATTTAAGCGTGAAACAAGCTCCGTAAGCTTACCGCTCGACAAAAGCTCGCTCGTCTTTTTGATGTTTTCATTATGCATTTCAGCCATAAATCACTCCTGAACCGTTAAAAAATCTTTTTCCGAATTAATTATTGCGGCGTGCGCAAGTTCTTTATCCGTAACCGCCATAATCTTCGCGTTTTGTTTATATATAATTTCTTCAAGCATATCCGTTTTTGTTTGAATTAACGGACAATGATATTTCGTTGCGAGTTTTTTCGCCTCGTTTAGCGAATTTTCGCTAACGGTTTTGCAAACGACCAAAAGGTAAATCCTTTTTAAGCTTGCAACCGAATTAAACCCCGTGCGGTATTTACCCGCGCGGATTGCAAACCCGAGAAAGGTTTGCGTTTTACCTTTATTTTCCAAGAAACTCCTCCGTAAGCGCGTCATACACAGAGGAATCTACCTCACAAGAAAAGGCGCGGTTAAGCAATTTCCCTTTCTTCAGTTTTTTAAAACACTCCGCGTCGTTGCATATATACGCGCCGCGACCGTTGGCTTTGCCCGTTTTATCGAGAAAGACCTTTCCGTCGTATTTGACAACGCGCAACAATTCGCGTTTATCTTTACAAGCCCTACACGCTATGCAAGTGCGCATCGGAATTTTCTTTTCCATCGGTAAATCCTTCTTTGTAAATTATTCCTCTACCGTTTCTCCGTTTTCAATCGGCTCTTCCTCGGTTTGAGCAGCGTCGTCGCCAAGTTCGGCAAGCGCCGCGCTTTCGCTTTTAACGTCTATCTTCCAATCGGTAAGACGAACGGCAAGACGAGCGTTTTGACCGCTTCTGCCGATCGCAAGTGAAAGTTTATCGTCGGGAACGATTGCCATCGCGCTGTTTTCACCCGTTTGAATTACCTTGATAACTCTTGCGGGAGAAAGCGCCATAGAAATATATTCTAAGGGGTTTTCGCTCCAAGGGATTATATCGATTTTTTCGCCGCCGAGTTCAGCGACTATCGCGTTAACGCGAGAACCTTTGTTACCGACGCACGCGCCGATAGCGTCAATCGCGGGATCTTCAGACCAAATAGCGATTTTGGTACGCTGACCCGCCTCTCTCGCGATGCTTTTGATTTGAACCGTACCCTGCTTTATTTCGGGAACTTCGTTTTCAAATAATCTGCGGACTAAACCGTTAGCCGAGCGAGAAACCATTATTTGCGCGCTTCTGCCGGAGTTTTTAACCTTTTTAACAAACACGTTGAGTTTTTGGTTAACTTCGTATTTTTCGCCTGCGATTTGATCTCTCGGCGTAAGAACGCCCTCTATTTGATTGCTGCCGACTTCAACGTAAACGTTGCCGTTTTCTATCCTACGAACGATGCACGGCATAAGTTCGCCCTCTTTATCTTCAAACTCGTTAACGGTGTTTTCGCGCTCTATTTCGCGAAGCTTTTGGGTAAGAACCTGTCTTGCGGTTTGCGCCGCTATTCTGCCGAAATCTTTAGATTTGATTTCAACCACGAATAAATCGCCAACCTTATAAGCTTTTTTAGATTCTCTGGCTTCATCTAAGCTTATCTCTTTATCGGCGTCTTGAACTTCTTCTACTACCGTTCTGGTGCTGGTTATGGTTATAGACTTTTTCTCCGCGCTGAGTTTTATCGAAATATCCCCCGATGCGCCCGACATTTTTTTATAAGCAATGCTCATGGCGTTTTCTAACGCGGCGATAAATTCGTCTTGCGCTATTCCCTTTTGTCTTTCTAATTCCTCTAACGCCAGAAAAAAATCCTGATTGATCATAATGTTTCTCCTTAACAATGGTTTTATATTTTGCGACGGAAATTTTCATTCGCCCCGCGACTTAAAATTCTATATATTCGTTAACCTTTACAACGTTTTTAAGCTCTAACGAAAGCGAAAGCTTATCGTCTGTAAGTATAACTATGCACTTGCCGTCGTATTTTTTAAGTATTCCCTCTAAAAACTTTTTGCCTTTGACGGAAGAATAGAGCCTGACTTCCACTTTTTTTTCGATATGCGAAAGAAAATCTTCGTCCGTTTTAAAAGCCCTGTCCGCCCCCGGTGACGACACGTTAAGCGTATACGCCGCGCCGGCAGTGGGATCAACCTCGTCAAAAAGCTCGCTGACTATATTATGAAATCTCTCGCAGTCGTTCAAATCCACACCGCCGATTTTGTCTATAAAAACCGTTATGGACGGATTTTTGCCTTGTTTAAACTCTACGTCGTATACGGAAAGCCCCGTTTTAGCCTCGGCTTCTTCGCAAGCCTTTTTTACGCCTTCGGTATCGAATTTCATATCGCGCCTCCTTTTTGCCGATTTTATTGCCGTTACGCTCAACCGAAAGTTCGGTCAAAAGCTCCGATAAAAATTTATGAGAACGGAAAACCGTTCTCATAACACAAGCAAGTATCTTATAAGTACGTATATATAATAACACTTTTATAATTATTTCGCAAGCGTTTTTTAACGGTTTCGCTTATTTTTTCGTGCAAGTTACGCATTTTTTTCTTTTTCTGCCTTAATTTTCATCAATTCGATAAAAACCTCGGCGGTGGCGTACGCGTCGCTTAACGCCCTGTGATGACGGAATTCCACGCCGAAGTGCTCGGCAACGGTATTAAGCTTGTTATTGGAAAGTCCCGTTAAATAGTTTCTGGATAAAATCATGGTATCCATAATCTTGTTGGGCACGTCGTAATCTTCTCTCGCCGCCTCTCTTTTGACAAACGACGTATCGAAGTCGGCGTTGTGCGCTACGATAACCGTTCCGTCGATAAATTTCATAAAATCGGGGAAAATTTCTTCTACCGTAGGCGCGTCCGCCAGCATTTCGTCTGTTATCCCCGTCAACTTAACTATCTCTAAAGACAAGCGCTTGTTAACCTTTATAAGCGTCGTCCACTGTTCGGATATTTTGCCGTTTCTGATTTTCACGGCGCCGATTTCAGTTATCTCGTCTGAAGAATCCAATCCCGTGGTTTCTATATCGAACACGACGTATTCTTTATCCGTAAGCTCCGTCGGCAACGCAACCTCTTTATCGAAAACGCTTTTTACCTTAACCGTAGTAGCGGCTTCGGGAAATATCTTTTTATAATTTCTCGGTACGGGTTTTCTCGCCTTGCGTTCAGGTTTGAAGTCCTCGGGAAAAGTGCAAGCGTTAATTTTTTCAAACGTAAGCGATTGTCTTCCGTTATAATCGCCTATCGTTGCGCGTGCGATAATCGCGTCACCCTCTTTTAATTGTTTAATTCTCGGATAGGTGGCTTTTTTTGAAAAATACACACCGCCCGTTCTGCCCGTAGTATCGTCTATATGTATGATAAAAAACGGCTTGCCGTTTTTAGTCGTGCGCTCGTCTATCGAAGTGACTTTTCCGCATACGGTAACGGCGCCGTCCGAAAGATCTTCTATATATTGCGCGGAATCGCCTATTGTCGGGTCGTCTATCGGGATAACCTCTTTTACCTTTATCGTTCTGCGCATTATTTTTTGAAGCTCGCTCTCGTACACCTCTTCGGATAGGATATTAACCTTTTCCACGTCCGTTTTTATCTCCGTTGTTCCTGCAAAATCCGAACAAAACCGTTGCGAAAGATATTCGTCCAACTTTTTCATCGCGCCGTTTTTAGTTACGTATTCGGCGCCGTCGCTCGGAAGCTTAAGCGTGTATTTCACGAGATTGCCGACGGCGTAAGAACTGATATCCGATTCGTCCATAAAAATCGAAACGGAAGGATAATTCTTTTTCAAAAACTCAAACGCCGCAAGCCTTACAAGTTGATCGTCGCTAGCGATTTTTTCTACCTTAACGAACGTTTCGCGAAAACTCTCCGGCGTGAGCGACATAGCTTTTTGGGCTATTTTAAGCTTAAGTTCGTCGTCTACGGGTTTGTCGCAAATAAAAAAATACGTAACGAAGCGCGCCGTTTTATCCACCTCAACCGTTTTTACTTTCGCGTTTTTAAGTCTTTCGTCAAGCGATCTTATTTCGTTAATAAATTCATCATAGTTTCTTATCCGAGGCATTTATCGACCTCCGCAAAAAATTCTTTCTCTAAATCGACTTCTTTCACTTTCTTCAAAATCTTACCCTTTGAAAAAATCACGCAACCGTCTTTACCGCCGGCAACGCCCAAGTCCGCGTCCGAAGCCTCGCCCGGTCCGTTCACAACGCAACCCATAACGGCGATTTTAAGCTTTTTATCGCTATTTTTAACGTATTCTTCCGTTTTTGCGGCAAATTCCATACAATCCCACGCGCATCTTCCGCAAGTCGGGCAAGCAATCACTTCTACCCCGTAGTTTTCAAGCTTTAACGCGGAAAGAATCGCTTTAGCCGCAACAACCTCTCTTTCCGGCGGAGCGGACAAACTAACCCTTATGGTATCGCCTATTCCTTTTGAAAGCAGCGCGCCCATCGCAACGGCGTTTTTGATTGCGCCGTTATATTCCGTTCCCGCTTCGGTTACGCCCACGTGTAAAGGATAATCGCATTTTTTAGCAATATATTCGTTCGCTTTTATCGTAAGCGGAACGGAAGAAGCCTTAACCGAAAGCACGATATCGCTTACGCCGTATTTTTCTAAATACGCCGCGTTTTTAAGGGCGCTTTCGCCTAAAGAAATCTCGCTTTTGCCGTATTTATTCAAAAACTCTTTTTCTATACTGCCCGTATTAGAACCCACTCTTACCGGGATTCGCGCCGCTTTAAGCGCGGCGGCAACTTCTTTTACGTTGTTTTCGCCGCCGATATTGCCGGGATTAATTCTGATTTTATCGGCGCCTCCGTCTATAGCGGCAATCGCAAGCCGATAATCGAAATGAATATCCGCGACGAGCGGCATACCCACGCGTTTTTTTATTTTGCCGAAAGCCCTAGCGTCAGCCTCGTCTAAAACGGAAAACCTTAATATATCGCACCCCGCGGCTTTAAGCTTAAGGGCTTGCTCAACGGCTTTTTCTTCGTCGGATATTTTAAGCGTAGACATAGACTGAACGGCGATTTTTTCGCCGCCGCCTATTACTACGCCGCCTATTTTTACTTTTTTACTCATAATAAAACGGTTGCCCCTCTTGCCTAAAAACAAGACGGCTCCTTTTTTAAAATACAATACCGTATTCCGCCAAAAGCTACCGCCGCAAAGTTTAAATAAACAAAACGCTAGCTATCTAACGAAAGCCGCTTTACCCCTTACGCGGCGGCGTGGCGAAAATAATTTTATGCTTTTTATTATTTTATCATAAATCGTAAAAAAAGTAAAATCATATAACAATTATTTTACTCTCATTTTATACATATAAACCACGTTTTGATAATAATCTTCTAAATACAAAACCAACCTGCTTTCGTTAGAGATTTCCGAAAACGCGTCGGAAGCGGAAAGCGTATCGTAATATCCGCACACGCAATCTATTACGTCTTGATAATATCCCATATCGTAAAGCTGTTCTTTTGTAAATTCTACGGCGTTTATTTCCATAAACTTCAGTTTATAAGACGTATCTAGCTGAACCAAAGTATTGGCGTAGCGCAGCTTTTTTTCGGTTACGCCGTTGTTGTATTTGAAAATTTCTCTTTCAAGCTTTTCTTGTTCCGCTTTTAATTGATAAGCTTTAGCGGTTTTTTCGTATTCGTGTATATTCGCGTAATAGTTATCGGCGTTTATCAATGCCGAATTTAAAGAAGAAAACTCAGCGTTTATTTCGTTTAGCACGTTGTTTTTATTCGTTTCTACGGCAACGAGTTCTGCGTTCTTTTTATTTTCGGCTTCGGCAAGCTTATCGATTATCACGCTAGAATGAGTAAACCCGTTTTTTATCGCTTGTTTTTCAATCTTGCTTTCGCTTGCGTTATAAGCTTCGATAATCTTTTTAGACATCTCCTCTGCCGAAGAAATCACCCCGTTTCGTTTTTCGCTTAAAGCGGAAATACGCTCGTTAATAGACTTTTTAAGGGCAAGTACCTCTCTTTTATGTTCCGCCTTAAGAAGCTCCTCAGCCTTTGCGTCGATTTCACTGTCGGTAAGCGGCGTAAAACTTATTTTTTCTATATTTAACGGCGAAAGCGCTATCGGGCTGTACTCTTTACTTTCAATCCTGTAATAAGAATATATTTTTTGTAGAGTGGTATACATCTCTTTTTTTGTAGAAGGCAACGTAAATTCCATTATCTTTCTCCTAAAAATTTATATTTAAGAACAACCCTCACGTTGTCGGACGAACGGTTTACCGAAAAATCGAAACACCGCGAAATAAGTAAACAATCGAAGGCGTTGCACCCTTTGCCTACCGTAAAAGTTTTACTGCCGAAATCCCCCGTAACGGTAAGCGTAAAATCAACGTCCGAACAAACCTCTATGCGCGTAACGGCTTTTGCGGCGCAGCTTCCCATATCGGTTTGTTCGTTGCGTAAAGGCGATTCTTTCGTCATTTCTATTAAACGGCAAATCCTGTTCGTTTGACCGTTAACGCTAAACCCGTCGTCAAAAACCTCGCCGAATCCTTCTGTTATAAAAGCGGAATCTTCTTTTCCGCTTTTTACGCACAACAACTTGCTTTCGGCCTTTTTCTTAAACGGCAAAAGATAAAACCCGTTAAAGCGATTAGCCTTGCCGTAATCGTAAGACAACGCGCCTTCGGGTATCGCGTAACGTTTTAAGCTTCCGTCGTATTTACAAATAGCTCCGTCGCTTAAAAAAAAGACGCTGCCGCCGATTTTTACCGCACTGTTTTTTACGACGGAAAGAAAACCCGTCTCCGCTTTACGCGCGGTATAATCGGTTCTATCGCCCGACACGTCTATGGTTATAACGGAATGTTCGCATATAACGCAAAGCTTTTCGTTAAGCTCGCATATAAAAACGATATCTCCGTCGGATTTTTCCGTTTCAAAATATCCGCCGAGCGTCAACCCTACGTTAAAATCGGAAAAATCGAATTGTTCGGAATAACGGAGAAGCCTTCCGTTCGCGACGAAAAGCATTCCTTTAATCACGGTATGCGCATAACCGAAGGGAACGTTGCGTTCCGTTAGCGAAAAATCCCCCTCAATAACGCTTGCGTCTTCTGAAAACAAAAGCAATTTATCAACACCCTCAAAAATAATTTCAACTATCTCGGGCGAGGAAAAAAATTCCTTTTCCGTTACCGCAGTATAAGCGTTTTGCAAACGTTCGTAAACCTTGCCGTCATCGCAGTAAACGAGAAACCTTTCGCCCACGCAGTAAATTCTTTTTATCTTTTTTCCGGAAGGCGAAGCCGCAACGTCGGAAAATTCAAGCGTTTTTATAGGCGGCACGTAAAAACCGCCCAACTTAAAAGTTTTCTTTTTCGTGCCGGTTGCAAAAAAATTATTTACACGCGTTTTCATAACCAACCTCTTCTTTTAATTCTTTTGTTTTCGGGCATACAAAACCCTTCTACACCCGAAGAATAACGTTTGCGCCAAGTAACGGCTTCATCTATTCTGCCTTGCGTAAGACAAAATTCCGCCGCAACCCCGTATGCCAGCACCGCAACGGAAACGTCGCGTTCGCCGTAACCGACTTCTTCGTTTAATCCGACCGATTTTGGCGTATAAGCATAAACCACCGTAACGTTCCCGCGTTCCGTAATCAAATACTCGGGGCGAATTTCAAAACTCAACTTATTGCCGAGCTTGTCGTAAACGCCCAAAATCTTAAGCGGATTGTATTTTAACGAAGAATAAAATATTTTACCGTCGGTTGCAACCTTATTTTCTTTTATTTTCATAGGAACGTAGCTAGAAGAAAGCTCGTTTATCACAAGATTTGCAAGGTCAACGAATAAGTTTACGCGAGCAACGGTATCCGAATCGCTTGAATAGGTTGACGAAGCAATGCTTTTAGCCGTTTTTTCGTCCGCAACGAGAATCGCGGCGGCTTTTATAATTTCTTTTAATTTCATAAAACCCTCATATAAATTATTTGCCGAACGCGTAAAAAAACGCGTTCGGCAAAAGGTAAATAAACTACGCCTCGGTTATTCCCGTTAAAACGCCTTGACCATAGGGGCGCGCGCAAATAAGTTCGGCATATTTGACAAGCGTGGCGGTAAATACGGGTTTACCGGGAACTTGCTTTAAAATTGCTCCGTCATCGCCGGTAAGCCACTGCCAATCGCACAACTGATTAAAAGTAAAGTCTTTGCTGTTTATTATATACATCGTACCCTCGGGGCAAAAACGATCCGCAACTACGGGTATACCGTTATAGCTTATAGACTTAAATCCGCCTGCAAGCTCGGTAGTATCAACCGTTCGCTTGTTTTCAGAAAGAAGATTAAGCAACGCCCTTCTGACGCCCCAAGAACATATTATTATATCCGCGGGCGCGCCGCCTTTTTCTTCTACGCCGTCAATCGCTTTTTGAATAACGTTTTCGGTAAGGCTCGCCACGTTACCTACGTTATACGGCATTACCCAAGAATTGCTTCTTTCATAACCGTAAAGCGGCGAAGTAAAATCGAATATCGCGCCCAAACCAGTTATCTCGTTTTTATAAGAACCTTGAAGGGTTACGATAGTTTTTTCGGGAACGGTTGAGGAAGTAGGCGTTTCTCCGTCAACTTTTACGGCTTTAGAGCCTTGATCCAAAAGAACTATTTTTCTACCGGCAAACCCGTCTATAATCTCGCCGGTGGTAGGATTTCTGAAATCGACTAGCATTCCCTCTAAAAGGTTACGCACGCTGTCTAAAACGACAAACCCTTTCGTAACGGTAGATACGGTGGCAAGCTTGCCCGTTCCGTCGCCGAAAAGCATTCTGCTTAAGTTAAACGCGCTTGACCTGATAAGACTTTCGGTTTCGCCGTTAAGCAAGCTTACGAACGCGCCCGCGTTGTTTTCGGACGCCCTAATCGCCTTATCGGTAATCTCTATTCTGCCGTAAAGGTTTTTAAGCCCTAAAGTTATCAACTTGTAATCCATACCCGAAGCCGTCGGAAGATTTCCCTCTTCCGTTCCCGCGCCTATACCGCCGTTAGCACCGTAGCAAACGAGTTTTTTAACCTCTTTACCCCATACGTCGTCGGTATTCTTTTTTATCATCGCGTAAAAGGGCGAAAGGTTGTCTAGTTGTTGAGAAATAGCGTCGAGATAATAAGATTTTAACGCTTTATCCGCATTTGTTAAATTAACTGCCATTAAAAATTTTCTCCTTTTTATCTATAATTTTAATTTACTTTTCCCTTCGGATTAGCCGCCGAAGAGTTCTTTCGCGAGTTTTCCGGCGTCTTGCACCGTCGTCGGACGCGACGTAGGCGTTCTGACGCCCGTTCCCGCGCGGTCTAATACCACTGCGTTTGTTTTTGCCCCTAAAACCTCTTTAAGGTAGTCTTCGAGAATAGCTTTTTTATCCTCTTCGGTTATACCCGAAAAAGCGGTTTGCGCGTTTTCCGTCGGAAGGGAGTTTTTATCCTCCGATTTATCGACGGAAGAGCCTTTTTCTAACTCTTTAATCCGCTGACAGCGTTTGGTAAATTCAGCTTCTAAAGATTCATACGCTTTCAAAAGCGCAGTCGCATCCTTAAATTTTCCGTATGAGGCGGAAGATTGCTCCGCGCCGTTTGTTTTTTCCGTAAGTGCGGCTTGCGCGGCAATGCCGTCCGCTTGTTCAACTTTAAATTCTTCCATTATAACTTCTCCTTTTTAGTTTAAATTTCACTGTTTTTGCTTTTTGCAAGGCGTTCTTTATGTTCTTTCAAATGCCCGAACAGCCTTGTTTTTTCGTTTTCGTCAAGCTCGTCGTATTCGCTTAAAATATAGCGAGTGTGCTCGTCTATATGAATCACGTCGTCGTCAACCTCCTCCGTCGAAAGCCCTGTTTTTCTTATTTTGGCATTTTCTTTTTGCGCCTTTTCGCTTTGCATTTCCGAAACGCCCTTTTGATAGTCTAAATCTTTGTATCCTAGCAAAGATAAAACCTTTTCTTTGGTAGCCGGTCTTAACTTACCCGAATCGTCGGTAAGCAAACCGCTGTTATACAGCTTAAAAATCATTTCCTTTTTTTGCCCGTGAGAATATAAAAGCTCGTTTTCGTTTTCAAGATATACGTCGTCGGAATTAACGGTGGATTTATCCGCGTAAAGAACTCTCGTTTTGTTAAAAGAATCCCTTATTTTAATCATTCTAAGACCTACCGAAAATTGCGCGTAAAGCCTTATAGTTTGCCTTGCGATTTCTAAATAGCATTTTCTTATGGTTTCGGCGGAAACGATAAGCCTTTCGTTATCTTGTTCTATCAAAATTTCTAAGGCTGTACCGCTAGCGACGTTTGCGTTAGACATAGAAGAAGACACTTCCGCAACTCCGCTTATAGAAACGAATTCGTTAAGCAAGCGTTCTTCCTCTTCTCCGAAGTCCGACGGCATAGAAAGCCCTCCCATCATTTCGGGGGCTGACGAGCCTTGCCTGTACACAAGCACTTTCCCCGGCGGCAACCCCTCCGTCTCTAAATCGTCCACGTCAAGCGAGCCGTCCTCTACCTTCATAATCCCCGTGGTCAAGCGATTCAAAAACTCGTGCTTTCTGTTTTTCACCGCGTTAAAAGCCCTTTGCACGGGAATAAGTCTTTCGGTTATGCTCGCGCCGAAAAAGCTTCCCGCGGATTCTAAGCACACCTGTTTTACAAACGGAAAGGTTCTCGTTCGGTTTTTGCCGTTTATATAAGGCAATTCCCCGTAATATAGCAACTTATCTTCCGCAATCGTAATCAGCCTTCCGTTGGGGAATTCGCCAGAAGGTTTTTCGTATTTTTCAATCACGATAGCAGCGTCGCTTAAAACCCCTTTCTTAGCCTTTCCGTTTGAGCCTAGCGGAGAAGAACCGAACACCTCTATATTTTCGCCCTTAACGATAACGCCGTATCTTTCGCGAATTTCGCGCGCGGTAAGCGCCCTTGCGTGAATTATACTGAAGCAGTCTTCCGTTTCTTCGTTATAAAGGCTATCGGGAAAAATCTCAAACGGCGAAACGGGCAAAATACTTATATCCCCCTCGTAAACGGGTTTTCCGTCAACCTCTCCGATAACGTTACCGCCGTTGTTATCCCAAACTATTTTATAAAAAGCAGTGCCGCAAATCTCACTCCACACAGTAACCTTTTTAACCGTTTCGTCTAAATTGTATTTTTCAAACGCGCTGCCGATAAGTTTTTCCGCAAGAGCGGCGGCATTCACGTCGGAATCGTCGTCCGTTTTAGGCCTTACCGAAAAAACCGGCGCAATGCGCGAAAAACGCGCAAGTCTAGACTCTATAATAGGCGCGATATGATTAAACACCTCTCTGTTTTGCCAAAAATACTCTTTATCCGCGCTTTCTATTTCTCCGTCAACGGTTAATCCGCAATACTGATTGCCCGAAACAAAGCTCATATTCAGCTCCCATTGCCTTTCTTTTTCAAGTCTTGCGGCACGCCTTTTTTCAAAATCCTCTTTCACTTCTGAAACAAGATCTTCAATAAACTTTTCTTTATCCTCTTTATTTTTACCTTTCAATTTACACTCTCCTGTTTTCGGTTCTTTTCCGAAAGCTCTTTTAACAATCTTTCCTTTTCTCTTTCAAGCTCTTCGTCGGACAATTCGGTAACTGGTATGACCGATTCTTCTATAAGCATTTTAAGCGCCGCCATATCCGGCGGAATATTCTTTTTCGTTACCCGTTTTTTTGAAAGCCGCACTTCGCCGTCGCCGTCCGAAACGTATTCTTCCACTATTTCGGTAGCGTCGTAACCGAACGCCTTTTTTTTAAGCGCGGTTTTAACCCTCTTTTCGTTTAAAACGTTTCCTTTCATTTAATATTTTACGATACAGTTTCTCCTTATCCCTTTGTATTTCGTTTTTAATCGGTTTATCGGGTGAGTTGATAGGTTTTGTCATTATATAATACCTGAGCGCATCGGCCGAATGATCATCGGTCTTAACGGGCGTTTCACCCTCTTTATATCTGTAATTTTTAAGCTCGCGAATAAGGTTTACGCAGTTTTTGAAAATATACAGTTTAGGTTTTCCGTTAGCGACCGAAAGATAGCTTTTTACCCTTTGAATACCTGAAAACAAGTCTTTGTTTACGCGCGGATTAACGGCTATACCCTCTTCAAAAAACAACTCCGTAACGGAACTTGTAGAAGCAAGCGTCCTTTGGTTTGCAGCCGAATCTATCAGCGCCGCGATTTTTCCGTCGGGGCGTTTTTTCCACCCGATGGCGTCGCATATTTCGCGAATCTTCGCCGCGTGGTATTTTACGTCGCGCCCCGCTTCGAAATGTTCAGCCACTACGTAAACGTTTCCGTCATAATCCACGCAATACCAATTAGCGGCAAGCGGATTATTAAGCCCCGGATCGATAGAAATAGTATCTTGCCACTCTATCGGCACGGCAAAGGGTTCTATAACGTGAATATTTTCGTCAAATTCCGGATAAACCAACCCCGAAGAACTTTTAAACCTGCCGTACCGCCTGGTTTCCAATTGCTCGCGCGAAAGGGTTTTCGTAAGCGCTTCCGTTTCTTTTTTATCTAGAAAGGGGTTGTCGTCCCATTCCATAAATTCGTACCACACCTCGTCGGAATTTTTGTCGTTTAGATATATCTCGTTATAAACGAAGGTTAAACCTTTAAGCGGCGTCATCGTTCCGAACAACTCTCCGTTTTTATCCAAAAGCCGCATACGACATTCGGCGTAAATATCTTCGGGCGGTTCTTCGTCAAACCAAACGAAATCTAGCGAGCTTCCTTGAAACTTTTCTCTGCCTTGGTCGCAAGATTTAAAACCTATCGTAGAAATTCCCCCGAATACGTTTTTTATCTTCAGCTGATCGATAACTCCGTATTCCGGACTATCCCTTTTCCCCGACGTCATAACGATATCGTGTATCCAACGCGGATCTAAATAATGCAAAATCTTTGCCTGAGCGACGTCGCGCTGTACTTGCGACGAAAGCGAAACCGCCCAACCGAACACCCCGTCTTTATTTTTTCTGTACGGGTGAATGCCTCTTGCCAAATAAACGGCTTCTACCGCACCGCATTCGGTTTTTCCGCTTCTGTTGCCGCCGAATACCCATCTGTTTTTCTTTAAGCATTTGTGAAAGGCAAGTTGTTTTAGGTGAATTTTCTCCCCTACGTTATAGCGTGAAAGATTATCTCCTTCCGCGCGGCGTTTCAGCTCTTCTTCTATTTCCAAAATTCTTTCTACAGTATCCCTCAAAGCAACCCTCCGTAAACCGATTTCCGAAATCACCGGCATTATATCACCGATTTTTAATTTGAAAAGACCTTTATGACGCAAAATATAAAAATTTTTATAAAAAAATTAAAACTCGCGTTAAACAGTCGGTAAAATAAAAAAACGAGCAGCTTGCGGCATAAAGCGCGAAACGCCCGTTTTAAGATCAAACGTATAATATTCAAGAAGATTTAAGTTTTTTCCGCCTCAACCGACGAAGGCGGTTAAGGTGTCTTTCAAAGCTTCCGTCGTTTAACAATTTCGCTATCAAATACTGTTCTAATACGGGAACGGAGCAAGAATAAAATCCGAGCTTTGCATAAAAAGCTTCAACAAGCGCGTCGGGCAACAACATATATCCGACCCTTAACGACGGCGAAAGCGTACTAGAAAACGTGTTTACGTAAATAACCTTTCCCTCTTTATCCGAAGCGAAAATCGTATCGGCGGTTTTAGACGAAAGCGAAATCTCCGATTCGTAATCGTCCTCTACTATATAACGGTTATCTCTTTTTGCCCATTCCAGATATTCGCGCTTTTTAGAAGCTGTTGCCGTAACCCCCGTAGGATAACTTCTAAACGGCGTAACGTGCAACACGTCGGCGTTAGATTTGACTAGTTCGGATAAAAGTATCCCTTCATTCCCTAAAGAAAGTCTTTCTATTTTTACGTCGTTTGCGGCGTAAACGCTTTCGATTTTCTCATAAGACGGGTTTTCTACCGCGTAAATTTTATCGCGACCTAAAAGCTCGGTTATCATACCGTATAAATATTCCGCACCGCTTCCCACGATAATATTTTTCTTATCCGCAAAAATGCCTCGGCTTCTCGCAAGGTAATCGCGTATTGCCGATTTAAGCTCGTCAGTACCGCTGTTCGGCGATTTTTCGTAAAGTTTTTCTCCTTTTTCCGACAAAACGAACCTCACCGCGCTCGCGTAAACGGTGAAAGGAAAAGGCTCGCCCTGCGGCGTATAAACGGCGGAAGAAATCACTTCGCTTTCCGCGCGGTAATCGCTATGCTTTTCCATAAAAGGTTCGCCGCGAACATACGTAACGTAATAACCGCTACGCGGTTTTGCCTCTATATATCCCTCGCTTTCTAACAGTTCGTAAGCGTGTTCAACCGTAATAAGGCTAAGCCCCCGACTTTCCGACGTTACTCTTTTTGACGGTAGCTTTGTTTTATAGGGATAAACCCCCTCGGTTATTCTTTTTTTCAATTCTTCGTATAAACGGAAATATTTTTTATCCATGCGTTATCACCTCAAAATGCGATAAAACAATCTGGTATTATAAAATTATGTTGTTTTGACTATTTTAATATTACCAAAAATATTGTATCATAAAAAAGCTTAAAAGTCAAAGGAGGCATAATAATGAATAATTATTTTTCAACTAAAAAACTTTGCTTTGTTGCGGTATTTACCGCGCTTAACGTTATAATGAGTTCATTCGGAATACCCGTACCCGGCGGAAGACTTTATCTAAACGACGTGATTATATGCGCCGCGGCGCTTGTTTTAGATCCGCTATCCGCGTTTATCGTGGGCGGAGTTGGCGCTTTTTTAGGGGATTTGTTTTTCTATCCCGCGCCTATGTTCGTTTCTCTTGTAACGCACGGGCTGCAAGCGGTTTGCATATCTATTATCGTCGGCAAAAAGACGGAAGATCCTAAACTCATAAAAAGTATTATCGCGGTGACTGTCGGCGCAATAATAATGGTAGCGGGCTATTCGCTCGGCAGAGCGTTTATATACAGCACACCCGAATACGCTATTATCAAGCTTCCCTTTCAAATACTCCAAGCCGCGGTCGGCGCGGTTGCGGGAGTGTTGCTTTTGTTTAAGTCGCCGCTGAAAAGAATTTTACTTTCTTCACCAAAAAAATAAACGGATATCAGCTATAAACCAAGCGATAATTTCAGCTTAATTATAACCGCAAAGCGCCCTTTTCGGCAAACATTTGCGGTTATTCGGCAAAAACCCTTGACTTACCTCTTTATAAAGTGTTATAATTGTAAAAATTTACTCGAAAGGAGCAACGAATATGGCAAAATTCGTCAATGAACCGTCAAGAACGTTTAACGAATATCTTCTTATTCCGGGGTATTCTTCCGCAGAATGTATTCCGTCAAACGTATCGCTTAAAACACCGCTAGTCAAATTCAGACGCGGCGAACAACCCGCAATAACGCTAAACGTACCGCTCACCTCCGCAATAATGCAATCCGTATCGGGCGACAGGCTCGCCGTTGCGCTTGCAAAAGAGGGCGGATTATCATTTATATACGGATCTCAATCGATAGCCTCTCAAGCGGCTATGGTTGCAAAAGTAAAAGATTTTAAGGCAGGTTTCGTTGAAAGCGATTCTAACATATCCCCCGAAGCCACACTTAAAGACGTACTTTCGCTTAAAGAAAAAACGGGGCATTCTACCGTTGCCGTTACCGAAGACGGTACTGCAAGCGGCAAGCTTTTAGGTATCGTTACCGGCAGAGATTATAGGGTAACGAGAATGTCGCCCGACATTAAGGTGAAAGAGTTTATGACTCCTTTCGATAAGCTTATATACGCCAAAATCGGCATAACCCTTAAAGAAGCCAACGACATTATTTGGGATCATAAGCTTAACTCTCTCCCCATTCTTGACGACGAAAACAGACTTAAATATTTCGTTTTCAGAAAAGACTACGAACAACACAAAGAAAATCCTAACGAACTATTAGACGCAGACAAGCGTTATACCGTCGGCGCAGGCATCAATACCCGCGATTACGAAGAACGCGTTCCCGCTCTCGTAGAAGCCGGTGCGGACGTTTTGTGTATAGATTCTTCCGAAGGATATTCCGAATGGCAAAAGCGCACTATCGGTTGGATAAGAAGCAAATACGGCGATAAAGTGAAAGTTGGCGCGGGCAACGTTGTCAGCGGCGAAGGTTTCCGCTTTTTAGCCGAATGCGGTGCAGACTTCGTTAAGGTAGGCATCGGCGGCGGTTCTATTTGCATCACGCGCGAAACAAAAGGTATCGGCAGAGGTCAAGCAACCGCGCTTATAGAAGTATGCCAAGAACGCGATAAATATTATAAAGAAACGGGCGTTTACGTACCCGTTTGCTCCGACGGCGGTATCGTTCACGATTATCATATGACGCTTGCCCTTGCCATGGGCGCAGACTTCCTTATGCTCGGCAGATACTTTGCAAGATTTGAAGAAAGTCCTACCGAAAAATTCGTTATCAACGGCAACGTCGTTAAAGAATATTGGGGCGAAGGTTCTAACCGTGCAAGAAATTGGCAGCGTTACGATTTAGGCGGCGATAAAAAGCTTTCCTTCGAAGAAGGCGTTGACTCTTACGTTCCCTATGCCGGTTCTCTTAAAGACAACGTTTTAAGAACGCTTAGCAAAATAAAATCCACTATGTGCAACTGCGGCGCAATCACAATCCCCGAATTGCAAGAAAAAGCCACCTTCACGGTTGTTTCGGCAACAAGTATCGTAGAGGGCGGCGCGCACGACGTAATAAGAAAAGATTCCGTAAAAATAACCAGATTATAATTTAATCTAAAATCATATAAAGGTTTCTTTTATACATAGAATTTTTACAACCACCGCATAAAGCGGTGGTTGATTTTTTACTAAAGGATATAAGCTAAGCCGCCCGTATGTTTTATCATAAATACGAAAGCGGCTTTATTTTTTCAA
>CAZXOQ010000004.1:0-31928 GCA_964642415.1 uncultured Christensenella sp.
CCAATACAATAGCACGGAATAATCTGCTTTGCGTAGACAATTCCGACGGAATAGCATCTAAAATAAGTGACGTGGAAAACCGATATTTCAAGTCCAGTTTTTTCAAATCGTCCCTATACAATTTCAAAATATCGCGTTTAACATCGTCCACGCGCGAAAAATCGTTCGATTCTAAAAGTTCTATCACTGCTTGCGGCATACCGCCAACGGCAACGTATAACATAAAGTCTTTCAAAACCTTTCTATGTGCAACTTGACCTAACGGCTTTAAATTCAAAAAGCAATCTTTAATAACGTCTGCCGTAACGGTATCGCCTTTTGCCCACAAAAATTCTTCAAAGTCTAACGGATACATATTGATAGACTTTTCTTCGCTTGGAATTAAAATGTTTTCTACATTTTGCTTTAAGGTTATAAGCGAGCCGGTTTCAATATAATCGTATCTTCCGTCGGCTACAAGTTGCTTTATAGACTGACGAGCAAGCGGAAAGAGTTGTACCTCGTCGAAAATAATCAACGATTTTCTTTCTATCAATCTTTTTCCATACAATAACGATAAATTTCTGAAAAAAGTATCAAGATCTGAAATATCATTTTTGAAAAGTTGTTCGACTTTATTAAGGTCTGATTGAAAATTGATAAAAATATACGTTTCATATTCGTTCTTTGCAAACTCTTCTACAATCGTAGATTTTCCTATTCGTCTTGCACCTTGAACAAGCAACGCTCTTTTACCAGCCCAATTTGCTTTCCAATCTAAAAATCGTTCGTAAATCTTACGTTTAAGTACCATATCATACCTCCGTAAACTTTTTTACGTTATTATTATAGCACGTTTTATTTCAAAGATCAATATTTTTTATCGCCCAAATCCCCATAAATACAAAATCTTTTATGTTTGATTTCCACATAAATACAAAATGTTGCACTAATCACCCAAATTTTCCTTATTTTAGGCGATTATTGTTTTGGTTAGACGAATGGTTGCAATATCTTTTTAATTTACACGGCACGGTAAACATAAATATCATATTACGAAACAATCCCCTCATTTTTTAGTGTATAAAACAATAAAAGCGGCTTATCGCAGTGAGTATGATAATCCCTTTTCTACTCGTCATAGCGGACGGCTTTGACGGGTATATAATACCTTTTTAAGATTGCACGGCTTTTTCAAAGCCTCGCAATGACGAGGGAAAGAATTACGTTGTGTCGCGCATTGATATGTATATTATGTCATTGCGAACGAACGAATGTGAGTGTGGCAATCTCAACCGATTGTTTTTTCAGTGGCAAGGCTCAACCGTCCGCGCTATCGCGCGAGATTGCCACGGCTTTTTCAAAGTCGTGCAATGACATACCAAATAGCAACTTGTGCTTTAGATTTTCACGACAACAACGTTGCCGTGAAAATGACGTACTTAGGCACTAAAAAAAGTAAAACACTTGTAAAAAATTCTAAAGGGAGGCAAATTTGCCTCCCTTTAGACTATACAACTTATTATTTAATCTTATTTATTTTTTAAGTTCATAAAAAGACAATTCGTTTTCAAGCATATAATTAACTTGGTCGATTTTCCATAAAACACGTTCTTTGCTAGCCGCGTATTTCATCGTAGGTTCAAAACCTATAGAAGAATCTTTTTCGAGATACTCTATACTTTCTCTCGCGTTTATTATTTCGCGTTCGGCAATGGTTCTTATGTTTTCGGCGTATTTATTCAACTGCGTTGCGGAACAACCCGTTTTTAGCAACGTTTTATATTTATGGAAATCTTTAACGTTATACACGGTTTTAACGCAACAATTAATGTATTTGCCAAGATTTATCAAGCGATCCAATCTTGCGTCGTTACATTTTTGCATTTCTTCCATTCCGCGTTCCATAAGCTCGGACATTTTAGCAAGCATACGCATTTCGCCCTTTTCTCTTAAAGCGTAAGGGCTTCCGTTGTCGCCAAAACCAAGGCACAAGCCGTTTTCAAACTGACCGTATAGCGGCGACCAAATACTATTGCCCATATATGCTTCTGGTTCTTCTTTCGGGTAAACGCCTTTAATCAAGCATAACGGATAAACGGTACCCACTCTGAGCGGTCCGTACTGCTCTTCTATAGTAGTGGGCAGATGTCTTATCGCCTCGCTCCAAAGCTTAAGCCCGCGTTTCAAATCGTCGTTTGAAAAACCGAACTCGGCTTTTAACGCGCGGTCCAAATTCTCGGAATAATCGCGCGAATAATACGAAAGATAAGTTAATCTTGCGATAAAACTCGGATATGCGCCGTAGTGATGCCCTTCCATAAGTCCGCAAAGTCCGTATTGGTCGTGAGAATTATTTATCGATTTATATCTTTTTATCCAAGCGTTAGGCATAGGGAGATAAGGCGTCGTTCCGAAATCCCACGTTCTTCCGGCGGTATTAACCATAGAATACAATCGAATTCCGCGTTTTGCGGCGGCTTTTGCCTCACTGATAAAATAATACCCTGCTTCCGGATAAGCGAGCGAATAATCCGAAACGTTTTCGGTAATTCCGCACACCTTAAATCTTTCAAACATTTCAAACGTAACGAGAAGGGATATATCCGTAGGCAATTTTTCTATCAACGCGATTCTATCCTTTTCGGGCGCCCAGCCCCAATTATACGTCCAAAAAACCACGTCGGCATTTTTATTATAACGTCTTATACTGTCCCTTATAAGGCTTATCCACTCAACGTAATCTTTGCACGGCCACCAACCCGGCGACGGCTTGTTTTCGGGTATTCCCTCTTTAGGATATTCGTTAAATTTGTGCTTTACAACGTGTTCGTCTTCGCTTAAAAACTCCACCGATTCTCCGACGAAAACCATACCTTTTAATTCGGGGCAAGCCTTAAATACCGAACCGTAAAGCTCGTCGTATACCGCGTGAGCATTTTCGGCATTCGGGTGCAAAAAGTTGTTTATGTAGCAATATGCGTAAACGTCTATACCGTATTTTTTAGCCCTTGTTACAAGGTCGTTAAAATCTAAATAACCTTGGGTGGTTTCGTTCACGCCCTTAACAAACAAAAGTATCGCGTCGTAACCGTAATGCGCCAACGTAGAAAGATATCCGTCGGGATATTCGTCGAGTCCGTAAGCGGAATGAACCATTCTCGGAGAATAGGGCATACTGCGACTGACTTTACCCTTTTTGATAGCGGCAAAACGGCGTTCGGTTAAGCAAAACTCTAAATAATATATTGCTTGCGCAACGCTTCTGTCGTTTACGCCTTTTACGATAACGCTGTCTTTTGCTTCTATATTAAAACTAACGGGGTTTTTAGATTTCCCCGCAACAGAAAAAGACATAAACGCGTTAGCGTCGTTAACAACGGTTGCGGTTATACCGAAATTTTCCGATAAAAACCCTACTAAATCGTCAATCGCGGTAGAAGTCACCTCTCCGACGCCGTTTGCGTTAATCGTCAACTTTTTAGGCAAGCAAAGTTCGTCTTCTTTAGCGGACGCACCGTCAGCCGTAAACACAGCGTACGGCTTAACGAGGTCTTTTCTGAAATCGTATTTATTCATATAAAATCATTTCTCCTTATAAACCGCGTAAACAAAGCGATTTATATATAAATCATATCATAAAAAAGGCGGCTCGTCCAGCAAAACTTAACTTGTTTTATCGGTTTTTTAACATTTTGCGAACGCTTGCCGCCCTTTACGGTTTTATTCTTTTGTTATTTAATTCTTTCCGCTAACGATTCGAGAGAAAGCTCAACCATTTTATTGCCTAATTCGGCGTTGGCTTTTCTCGCGCTTTCGGTAAACCAATGCTTAACGTCGTCTATTCTGTCAAGCTTCACGCAGTCCGGATAAAGCGCCATCAAAATGCTGCTTTCAAATTCGCCGGCGTGGTCGTATCCCGTGGCGTTTTGAACTTCGCTAGTCATCGTGGGAATAACTTTTATCCAATTAAACGGATTGTTAGAACCCTCTAACTGTTCGTAATAATCGGCGTAGCTTTCGCTTCCCCACCATCCTTCGCCAAGCGTTTCTTCTAAATATTCCATCGTAGCGCGTTTAGCTGCGGTACGGTAGCAAAGCGTCATAGGCATTTCGCTCTCTTGCTCGAATTGATGGTGAATTACTACGTAAATATTTTTAAATCCCGCGTATAAAAAGCTTTTGAAAACGTAATAAACGTAATCTTCGAACGCGCGTTCCGGAATGTGAACCGTGCCGCTTTTTCTGCCGCCGACAGCGTAACTGGAGGGGCTGTACGCGATACTGGGCGCAATCATTATCTCTTTGCGCTCGGCAAGCTTATGAATCAATCCTTCCGCTACAAGCGTATCGCAACCGTAAGAGCAATGAGGACCGTGATATTCAACCGTTCCGCCCGCGATTACGAGGGGAAGATTGTTATCTTGAACATGTTTTACTTCTCTCGGAAAACTTCTGTCTAAAAACATATTTACACCTCTTTATTCGGCATAGCCGAGCGTTGTATAATACGCAAGGTTGGTTTGTCTGTTATCCAATCTTCCGTACTGTAAAACGATATTGCCGTCAGATTCTATCTTCATAGCGTATTGCGTTTCAAACGGAACGACGTAACCGCACATATCGTTTACGTTATTCATACGGAAACAACGTACCGATTTGGCTTTTACCGTCCATTCGATTTTATCGTAACAAGGTTCGTCGGTAAAATAAATCGTAACTTTTATTTTAACGTCTTTATCGTTATCGTTTACGATTATAACGCTTTCGTGTCCCTTTAAAACTCCCTCGCCTTCTTTCGGAAGCTCGCAATCGGGGATTATCCAATTTTTCTTTCCTAATGCCATAATTAACCTCCCGTAAGCTTAAAAGCCTATCGCGCGAGGGCATAGCCGCGCGCGATTTTAGGTTTTAGCTTAAAATTCTAATTCGATTATACCCTTCTTCAAATAATCGGTATAGCTTTCGTATCCGTTTTCTTTTACGGCGATACCCTTTTCCCAACGGCAACCGAAGGTAGGTCCTGAAATAAACGTATCTACTTGGAAAGTCATATTCTTTTCAAGCTTATAGTCGGAAGAAGTTTCCATCCAAGGAGCTTCAACCTCTATCATACCCGTACCGTGGCAAGGTCCGTATACGTAATTCTTTTCGTATCCGTTATCTTTGAACGCTTGCAAAAAGCGCTTTGCAACGTCGCTCGCGAGAACGCCCGCTTTGATTTGTTCACACGTCCATTCGTGCATCTTACGGCAGAATTCAACGAGTTCGCGACGTTCGCCCTCTAACTTACCCATAACTACGGGAAGACCGATTGCCGGCGAATATCCGTCTATCTTTGCGGAAAGGTTAAGCTGAACGATATCGCCCTTCTTAATCTCTCTGTATCTGGAACGCGAAATAGCGTGACGGGTGCTTTCTTCACTGAAAACGTACATAGGAAGACCTTCGTATTCGGCGCCGTTTTCATAAATAACTCTTTGCGCAACGCCAACCATTTGCAATTCGGTAACGCCGGGTTTTAAGCATCTGATAACCTCGTCGGTAGCAAGTTCTATGATTCTGAAGCCTTCTCTGATACAAGCAAGCTCGTTTTCGCTCTTGATTTTACGGAGGTTAACCATAATGTCGTTGCAATTAACGATTTCCGCTTTGGGGAAAGAGGATTTTAATCCTTCGAATATGGGAAGAGTACATTCTACGTAAGAACCAAGACCGATTTTAATATTTTCGCCCGTTACGCCGATTGCCTTAAACACGTCGTTAAAAGTGCTTGCTTGAAGTTCGGGATAAGCGGGATCGGCGGATTCGCGGAATTCTTTTAAAACGAAAACCTTATCGAGTTTGCCCATATCTTTGCCGAAAATAGCGGATTCGGGACCAACTAAAAGTGCAGCGTCGCCGTTAGCGGAAATAGCTACGCCGGCTCTTTCAAACAAAGGCCAAAAGCCCGAAAAATATCTTGCGTTGGCATAATCGCTTTCCGTAGAGGAAACGACCATAACGTCAAGACCTTTTTCGCGCAGCATCTTAGCCGCTCTCTCAATTCTCTCGTGATATTCGTGATCGGGTATACATATTCTTTGCATAATAAATCTCTCCTATTTTTGTTTTTTCTTTAATTTTATCACACGCGAGAGAGATTGTCTTTACAAAATCGTAAATCCTTTTTAATATTTCGTAAATTTATTGACAATAATCAAAATATTTGATACAATTTTTTTATGGAATTCAAATTAAAAACTTTAGCGCCTTGCGTAAACGTAAAAGAAATAGCAAACGTACACTTTTTCGTATTCCCGTCGGATTTTCAAACAGGAACGGATAGACATTCTTTCGCGGAATTCGTATACGTATCGTCCGGCGTTTTGGATATTCGATCAGAAAGCTATACCGGACCTCTAAAAAAGGGGCAAGCGGTTTTTCACGCTCCGAACGAAGGGCACGCTCTCTCTTGCGTTAAAGGCAACACTCCGACGGTAATTATTATCGGTTTTACGTGTAACGGCTTGCCAAACGTGCTTTTCGGCAAAAAAACGGAACTCACCGACAGCGAAACCGTTTTGCTTGCTTCGATAATCCGAGAAGGCAGAAGCGTATTCGCACCGCCGTACGACATACCAACCTATAACATGCAAAAGAAAAAAGAAGTTCCTTTCGGCGCGGAGCAAAACCTAAAAAACAGCATAGAACTGCTTATCATAAGTATCGCGCGGCGCGCTTTAGAAAAAAACAAAACGCCGCAACTTTCTTCTAGCGGATTCGATATAAAAGAAGCGGTTAAATATATAGACGATAATTATAAAGAAAAAATCACGATAGACGAGCTTTCCTTCCTTTTCGGAACGAACAGATCTTCTTTATGCACGGACTTTAAAAAACAAACGGGCAAAAGCATCAACTCTTATATCGTTGCCAAAAAAGTCGTCGAATCTAAACGGCTTTTAATCGAAACGGATAAATCTATAACGGAAATCGCCGAAAATCTGAATTTTACGAGCATACATTATTTCACCGCTTTTTTTAAAAAAGCGACGGGGGTTTCCCCTCTTAAATACCGCGAAAACCAAGTTAAAGAAAACGCCGCTTTTCTCTCCGCAAAAAACAGCGACTAATAAAACGCGATAAAAAGTTTCGGATATTTCCGTTCGTCCGATAATAACGAGTCAACGCAAAAATCGAGGGGCAGCGAAAATTCGCTGCCCCTCGAAAACTTTCAATCGATAATTTTATTCGTTTTATCTATATCCGTAAAGCGCATAAAATCACGCCAAATCGTTATTCGGATAATTCAACCTCTTTTAGGCTAACAACCTCTCGGTTTTTTCTTGACTTTTCAGCCGCATAACAAATCAAATGCGAATTAACCGAATCGTCTATCACCGTAGTAGAAACAGAGGTTGCCTCTCCGTTAAGGTATCTGACTAAATCGCGCATAATATGATAATCGCCGCCGTAATGCCCCGTTACGGAATTGTTTCCGCTAGATAAATCAGTGTTTAAGTTTATCTTTACGTCGGTATACATATCTTCGTCTTTAGTATACTTGCTTTCTACGGCTTTTTTATTGAATTTTCTATAGATTATCTCGTTGTCTTCTATATATCCGATTATCTCGCCGTATTCGCATATAACGTGTATATGCCTGCCCGCTTTGCTTGCGCCGCCGACCATATTCAACGTTCCGATTGAACCGTTTTTAAAGTTGACCGAAACGCATTGCCTGTCAACGATATCCATATCCGTTTTAAATACGCACTTACCGTATTCGTCCTTTCTTAAAAACTCTTCCTTTTCTTCGGAAGATATTTCCTCTAAAGGCTTGTTAATCTCAGCCCACGTATATTGCGGGCAACAATCTAACTTCAACTCGAATTTATACGCGTCAAACATACATTGCTCTTTTACGGGGCAATCGGCGCAATATTCCGTAGAACCTTTCGGCGCGTTTTCGGGGCAATAAAAAGCCCTGCTGCCGAAACTTGTTACGTCGGTAGGTTCGGTCGCGTTGTTTAGCCAACACATCAAATCGGTATCGTGGCAGCATTTTGCGAGAAGCAACCCCGATCCGCATTCTTTTTCACTGCGCCATTTGCCTCTGACGTACGAATTGACGAAATGCCCGTGCCATACGTGTTCGTTAAGTTGCATATCGATAATTTTGCCTATCTCGCCGGAATCGATAATCTCTTTTATTTTACGGTAAAACGGCGTATATCTTAATACGTGGCAAACAACAACTTTACAGCCGTTGGCTTTTGCCAAATCGCGTATTTCTATAAGTTCTTTAGGATTGCCCGTTACGGGTTTTTCTAAAAGTATATTGTATTTTGCTTTTAGCAGCTTAACGCTCGTTTCGTAGTGCATTTGATCCATAGTTCCGTTTATCACTACGTCGCACTTTACGTTCTTTTCTAAAAACTCGTCTAAAGAATGATACAAAGCATCGTCCGAAAGATTAAATCTTTCTTTTGCAAGATTTAACTTAAACGCGTTTACGTCGATAACTCCCGTTATTTGCAATTCGTCGGGTTCGGCAAAAGCATATTTAGAATAACAATAGCTTCTATCGCCGTAGCCCAATATCACCGCTTTAATTTTTTTCATCTCATATCTCCTATCGTTAACGTAATTTAATAGCTTACATATAACTTTACCGTTTTATTCAAATTTGTCAAGTTATTTTTATTCGGTTTGCTAAAGATGTTACAAAATGATACTTTTGATAAAAAAAAGCAATTTTATCTTTACTTTTTCGTTTTACTCAAAAAACGCCGGCTTAAAAGGTATCGGTAAAAACGAAGCGAAACACCGCCGAAAAACAACTTTGCGGCGGCGTTTCGCATATTATAATTCGCCTAAATAAATTATTTACCGTTTTAATACCCCGTACTGTACTGAGTATCCTCTGAAAGTTCTACGTCTATTCTGCCCGATAAACGAATATCTTCTGACGAAGCGCCGACCATAATTTCAAAAGCGCCGTTTTCTACGTGCCACTTTTTAAGCGAAACGCTATAATAAGCAAACGAGCGGTAATCGAGTTTTACGGTAACTTTTTTAGTTTCGCGCGCGCCTATCTCGTCTTTAGAAAACCCTTTAAGTTCTTTTTCCGGACGTAAAACGCTAGAAAAAACGTCTTTAACGTATGCTTGAGAAACCTCTTTAGCGTCAAAATCCGACGTGATTTACGAAGCGGGTTTCGGCTGTTTTCAAACTTATTACCGCGTAAAAAAACAACTGGGCAAATAACCCGTTTAACTTTACTAAAAACGTATGCGCATATAAAACTTTTTTCAGATTATAACCTGCAAAAATATAATAATTTTTTATCTAAAATAAAAAAACAGCCTGCCATACTTTGCAAAACGCAAAATACGGTAGGCTTTTATTTTTGGTTTATCTATTAGCCGATAGCGGCGTTTTACGCCAAACACAGCTATAATTATATTTATTCTGACGCAGTTCCGTCGTTAAAAAACAATATACCGAGGGTGTTCGCTCCGCAATGGCTTGAAATCGTGCAACCGGCGCGTGTTTCGATTATTTCTTTAAATCCCGCATTTTCGCACGCGTTACGCGCCGCGGCAACCATTTCCGACGTTGCCGAAGAATAGGTTATAAACACGCGCGTGAGATCGGGAGTAGTGGCTTCGGCTAAAGTATCGACACAATATTTGGCGATAACGCTATCCATCTTGCCGCGATATTTTTTATCGGAAAGCATTTTCCCCTCTTTAACGACGATTCTCGGACGAATTTTCAGCAAATTTGCCCCGAACAATTCTAAACTGCTGCATCTGCCGCCTTTATAAAGATAATCTAGCTTTTCAACAACGAAGCTGACTTTAAGAGATTCTCTTCTTTCTTGAACCTTTTGAGCAATAACGTCGGGCGCAACGCCGGCATCGGCAAGTTCGCGCGCGTATATCGCGAGAAGCCCAATCCCCGTAGAAAGGCTTTTGCTATCTACCGCGTAAACGTGTTCTAAATTAGCCGCGGCTTTTTGCGCGTTAGAAGCCGAAGAAGTTATTTCACCCGATAAAGTGATATGAACAACCGCGTCGTATTCTTTTTTTAATTCCGAAAAATATTCGGTATATTCAAATTCGTTTATGGCAGTGGTTTTAGGCAACGTTTTATTTTTATCTACGTATGCGAAAAGCTCTTCGGTAGAACGTTCGCCGTCTTTAAACTCTTCGTTTCCGAGAATAATGGTATAAGGGATAACTTTTATTTGATATTTATCTAAAAGTTCGCGCGTAAGATCGTTGGTAGACTCTACCGATATAGCAATATTCATAAGATTAAAATCTCCGATGTTTCACATTAACGAAAAAACTTTTTTATCTTTAACGAAATTCGACATAAAAAGCTTATTTGTTTATATTCTACCACATTTGAGAATAAATGACAATCGTTTTTAAGAAGCAATCTCATTTTTTAATCGTAAGGTTATAACGGAAAAACAAATTAAATGCGCCTAACGGCTTAAAACACTTGCATTTACGCAACGATAAGTGCTAAAATATTAGTGATAAATTCTAAGGAGATTTTTATGGAACAAATCGACGGCATAATAACGCCCGACACCGTAAATTACGACGACTTTAAAAATTACGACGGGCAAGTAGTTGCCCTTAAAGGATACATTCACCGCATTCGCGAAATGACGGGCTTTGCCTTCGTTATAATACGAACGGAGCGCGACACCGTTCAATGCGTTTATTCACCGGATTTTTCCGATTACCGGTGGGACGAAAAGCTTTGCGAAGAAGCCGCGGTTAAAGTTATCGGCAAAATAGTTTCAAGCAAAGACGCGCAAGGCAACGACAGATTCGAGCTTCAAATTCACGATATAAAGATACTTTCGCTGCCGGCGGAAGCGCTTCCTATCGTTATAAACAAAAAACAGTTAGACGGAATCAACCTTAACACCGTTTTAGATCTCCGCCCCGTTTCTATGCGCAACCCCAAAGAACGCGCCATATTTAAAATTCAAGAAGGCATTGCGAGGGGTTTCCGCGAATTTTTGACGAAGCAAGATTTTACCGAAATCCGCTCGCCTAAAATCAACTTTGCGGGTGCTGAAGGCGGAACTAACGTATTTAAGCTAGATTACTTTGGCAAAACCGTTTATCTTGCGCAAAGTCCGCAGCTTTACAAACAAGCGTTGGTAGGCGTTTTTCAAAGAGTATTTGAAATTGCGCCCGTATTCCGCGCAGAACATCACGATACGTCGCGCCATCTAAACGAATATACTTCTATGGACTTAGAAATGGGCTTTATAAACGGGTTCGAAGACATTATGAATATGGAAACGGGCGCGTTAAAATATATAATGCAACTGTTAAAAACCGATTACGCTAAAGAAATAGCCCTTCTAAAAGCGGATATCCCCGAAATAACCTCTATTCCGTGTATCAAGTTTATGGACGCGAAAGAGCTTATAATGAAAAAATTTAAGTATCAACCCACCGATATGAAAGACTTTGATCCGACCGAAGAAGAACTTATCGGCAAATACGCAAAAAAAGAGCTTAATTCTGACTTTATATTCGTAACGCACTATCCGTCTAAAAAGCGTCCCTTCTATACGATGGACGATCCTTCCGATCCCGAATACACGCTTTCTTTCGACCTTTTATTCAGAGGATTAGAAATAACGTCGGGCGGTCAGCGTATACACGATTATAACGAACAAGTCGAAAAAATGAAGAAATGCGGAATGGATCCGGAGCAATTTGAAACCTATCTTATGCTTCATAAATACGGCGCGCCTCCGCACGGCGGCTTGGGCATCGGCTTAGAACGTTTAACAATGCACCTTTTGGGCTTTAAAAACGTAAGAGAAGCAACAATGTTCCCGAGAGATATAAACAGAGTATCGCCGTAAAAACTTTAACTATAAACCGAGGGTGGCAAGATTTTCTTGTCACCCTCGCTTTTTTATACGTATCGTATAAACTAATTTAATTTTCTTTCAAGCTCGTGTTGTATTTCTTCGGCACGCGCGATTTGATCGTTTAAATTCCACTTACCGATATTTACCCCGTCTTTTAAAAACATCGAACCGCATTGGTGGAAATAAAATTCGATACCGCGCGCTTTAGCTTCTGAAAAAAGTGCTTCTACCCACTCGTATTTTATCGGACGGACTTCGTTTTTTGTCGCCATTTCGCCGCCCACGTTAACACACTTAATAAGCCCCGTATCTAAATATTTACCGAGAGATATCGGCGCGATTAACGGAGAACAAAAAACCTCGCGGTGTTTTAACGGCGCTTCTAAAAAATACGGCAACCGCTTATCAGCCATTTCTTGGTTTTCAATAGAAATACTCAAATGAAAATGTTCCCAGCCGTCACCCCAATCGGGCGGCAAACATTTTTTTATTCTTTCGGGGCGTTTAGTCGTAGTGACAAAAATGCAGTCTTTTCTGCGTCTTATAAAATCCCAGCAACCACCGCGCCACGCGTCGGCTTCTTCGATAAAAAAATCGGAAGAAAAACACAGTTTTACCAACGAATTGGGCGGACAGTCTTTATCTTTCAATTCATACGTGGTTTTGCCCTTTGCTATAATGTTGGTATCCCTGCCGTATCTCCGATCCATTTTAAATATGAAGCAGTTTTTACAACCGGGGCTTGTTTTTTTACAACCGTGCCAAGGATTCCACGCGATTGCTTTCTCTATTTGATTATTTTGCATTATAGTTCTCCCTTATAATTTTTATTGAAAAAAGCTCCATATCCGATAAGGCTGTTTTTTCAGTTTGTCGCAAACCCGTTTAGGTTAAAAATCAACCTCGTCGGGATTTTTGTTTTTAGAAAATACGCAACCGCAATAGTTTTGACGGTATAATCCGTATTCTCGCGAAAGTTCGATAGACCGCAAATATCCGCCCTTCTTTTTGAAGTTGCTTACCAAATAACTTACGCCTGACTTTTTACCCGACTCTTCGCCTATTTCGTTAAGCAGTTCGGCGTTTTTAAGCGGACTGAGAGTAAGCGTCGTTGCAAAATAATCGTACCCGTTCATAGCCGCGTATTCCGCCGTTTTAGACAATCTAAGTCTAAAACATATTTCACATCGAGCGCCGCCCTCTAAACAATCTTCAAACCCCTTTACAGCGGAATAAAAGCTTTTTTCGTCACGCTCGCAAACAACGTAATTTACGTCGAAAGCGTCGCAAAGGCGCTTGGTTTCTTCGGCGCGTTTTTCATATTCTTTCAAAGAATCCATATTGGGATTATAGAAAAAAACCGTCAAATCGAAATAGTCTTTTATCCTTTCTATGCAAGCGGAAGCGCACGGCGCGCAACAAGCGTGAAGCAAAAGGCGCGGCTTGTTTTTTGCCGAATGCAAACGCGAAAGGGTTTTTTCCATCTCTTTATTGAAATTTACCGCGTTCATAACACTTCCTTAAAGACTTTGCCCTCTTTGTTTTTTAACATATAAGCGTTTCCACCGGAAGACAAACTTATCGTCGGCTTGCCGTTAACAAAAACCAAAGCGGCGTCGTTTTCAACGCAATAAGCTTGCGGAATTGCATTTTTCAGCATAGCGGCGGTAAAATCGGCTTCTCTTTCGTTAAAGTGCGGGCACATAGCGCCGCTCAATACGCCTAGTCCCTTTTTTAACACGTATTCGGAGCTTTCACCGCGTAGTTTTTCATAATCGGTATACATATCGTCAAACCAACAGATAGCACCTGCCGACAATCCGCATATTATCTTACCCTTCTCGTACGCGCCGAGAATAAGCTCCGTTAAGCCCGTTTTTTTCCAATGGTCTAGCATAAACACCGTATCACCGCCGCCCACGTAAATAAAATCGGCAATCTCTATTTTTTCGGCTATATGCTCTAAATTCATTTCACCGTAAACGGAAAGCGCTACTTCAGCCTTTATATCGAAAACCGACGTATACGTTTTTCTAAAGCTGTTAAAATAAGGCATAGAATCGTGTGAAGCCGTACCGAAAAACAATCCCAAGGCGCGCCTGTCGCCTGCCCGTTCTTTAGCGAGCTTAGCGATATATTCGTCTATTTTAAGCGTGGTTTTGTTTTTTATCTCTCCGCCGCCTATAGCAACTATAATCTTGTCCATACTGTCTCCGATAAAAAAAACAAGGTCGAAATACCGTGTAAGCCCGAAAGCACGCTTCCGAACGGCGTGTTATTCCGACCTTATAACGTTTGTTTAATATATTGTTTTATTGTATAATTTTTTTCGCGTTTAAGCAAAAAACCTTTTCTGCCGTTTCCGCGCCGTATTTCTTTTTAACGACGGCATAAGCCTTTTCTAAATAATTTGTTCTGAAATAATGGATATCGCTTGCCACGTAATCTACGAGACGTTCTTTAAAAAGCCTGCTTACGGTTTTGCGTACAGAGCCGCGCTTTTCCATAACGGAAGAGGCATTCACTTGGAACTCTCCTCCCAAGTCTTTTATTTCTATCCAATCGTTTATATCCAAATATTCGCAGCGTTCCACGTGCGCCACGATCGGCTTATAACCGGCTCTGACAAATCTGTAAACCGCTTCGGCTACGTCCGTCCGATCAAAATAAGAAAACTCTAAAAGAACGTATTCTCCGCCGGCAAGCGTAAGCGCCTCGCCTCGCTGAACCTTGGTGAGCAACCCTTCGTTATAAAAAAGCTCTTGTCCCAAAAACAACCGAGCGTTAAGGTTTTCTTTTTTTACTAAACTCAAAAACTCTTCAAACCGATTTCTCAACTCGTCGCCCGAAAGGTTGAATTCTCTTCTTAAATGCGGAGTAAGAATAATCTTATCCGCGCCGAGTTCGATATTTTTTTTCAATAAAGAAAGTGCCATATCGGACGTCGGACATCCGTCATCAACCTCGGGCAAAACGTGAGTATGAATATCTATCACTTTTTCCCTCCGATAACCGCGCTGCGTTGAAGCGCAAAAAATTATTTTTTCTTTTTAGCCTCGCCCTCTGAATCGTAATATTTATAATAAGCCATATGGTTGTTATAGTCTTTTTTTCTGTCGTACATGGTAAATACCGTACCTAAAAGCTTAATATCGTTTTTCTTAAGCTCTTCAACCGCGTCCGCAACGGTGTTTCTGGAAGTTGTAGCGTACGCAACAAGCAACAAAGCCCCGTCCGTTACTTTGCCTATGTGGATATAATCGGACACTTGCAATACGGGCGCACAGTCTAAAATAACAAAATCGTAGTTATCGCGAAGATACGCTATAAGCTCTTTAAATTTTTCCGATATAAACACCAAAGAAGGATTGGTTATTTCCCCTCCGTGAGCGATTGCGTCTACGTTAGGATATTCCGTATGACGTATGATTTTTTCTTTAGAAAGCTTGCCCATAACGTATTCGGCAATGCCGGTATCCCCGTCGATACCGAGCAATCTGTGCGCGTTAGGACGGCGAAAATCAGTTTCTACCACGGCTACTTTTTTACCCGCGAATCCTAAACTGACGGCAAGATTGCACGATACGGTGGTTTTACATTCGTTTGCGACGGAAGATTCTATTTGCAAAACCTTAGCGTTGTTTGCCGCGTTAAGGAACAAAATATTATCGCGAAGCCTGTTATACCCTTCTAAACGATAGTCGGTTGAGTCTTCGGTTACGATTATTTTGCTTATTCTCTTCTTATTGCTTTTTCCTTTGAAAAACGACTTTATAGACATTTGTACTCCCTGATAGACGCAATAAAAAACGTTGCCTTTATTGCTTTTTTATTCATTATACACTATTTTTAATATAAATGCAATAAAAAGCCGTCGTTTTATCCTTTGTTGCCGATATTTTTTTAACGCAACCCTTCTAATTCCGATTTAAGCACCCTTACGTGAAGCTCTTCGTCTAACTTTATCCTTGCAATAACGGCGGCAACTTCTTCGTTTTCAAGTCGGTTTAACGTATCTTCGTAAGCGCTTATAGCAACCAGCTCGCCCGATAAATCGTCTAACAACATCTTTTTTGCCGTTTTAGAATAAGAAATAACTCCCGCGGAATAAAAATCGAATTTATACGGCGGCAACCGCGAATAAACCGGATCCGCACCCAATTTAAGAAGCAATTCGCCTAAAATCGCAAGATGTTTCATTTCGGCAATAGATATGCCTATAAGCGTATCCGCCGTTTTTTCGTTTCCCTCTCGGTTAAAATAATAATGATGGTATACGTACTGAAGAATAGCGTTAAGCTCTCCGTGCATACCGGCATACGCCGGTGCAATCGCCGCCGCGGCGCAAAGATCGGTTTTTATTCCGTCAAAACTCGGGTATGGTAAATCTAACGTTATCGCTTTTTGCATATTTTTCTCCTATGCCGTTTTTATTTATAATACGTAAAAGAAAAAAATATGGTTAAAACGATTTTTTATACTGACGTAAATATTACGTCGGTGCTAGGAACAACGGCAATGCCATTATATGTAGTCGTTTATAAAAACGATAAGAATTTTTAATAATTACTACACAGTCTCTTTCGTCATTACGCCGAGCATAGCGACGTGGTAATCTCTCTTATCACGTCATTGCGAACATCAGCGTAGTAATCTCCGCTGCGTTACTATGGACTAACCCATCAACGAAAGCCCCACAAAGTCGTCCGCAACGACGTATAAAAAGGGCGCGCACTTTACACAAAAGCACGCACCCTTTTTATATTTTACGTTAATCAATAAGGCCCTATCCAATAGGCTTTACACACGGGATACACATTTATTTCCCCTCCGTGATAATACGCCGTACCTAACAACTCTTGGTCAAACACGGTATCTGTCGTTATCTCTTTTGCTTTGCCGTCTATATAAATTACCCAACGAAGGAATTCCCCGTTTTCTGAGTTTTTTATTTCACCTTTGGGGAAGTTTATAATATTTTTACCGTAACCGACGGTAAAAGTATTCTCTTTGGGCAAGTTAACCTCTAAATCACTATTGCCGTCCTTGGGAATTGTATTAAATACCACGTTATAAACAACAGCATCTATAAGCCGCCACTGCGCGGTTACCGTTATATCGCTTTTTATGTTTTCAAGCACTACGTCCCAACCGATAAAAACATAGCCCTCTTTTGAATATTTAGGTTCGTCGTCTATATTTATTTTGCCGCCCGATCTTACCTCTATCGATTCTTTGCCGGAAACAAGAACTCCTCCGCCGCCGTCAAAAGTCACGGTATACCCGCCGCACGCGGTTAAACCTATCGTTAAAACCAAAATAGCCGCGGCAAACACAGTTGCTAAAAGCTTCTTCATTTATACCCCCCCCCGAAAAAATTTTTCACTATTTGCATTGCTTACAAACAAGTTTTCTCGCTTATATTATACACAAACAGGTAAAAATTTGCAAGAATTTTATCCTATTTTATTTAGCCCTACGCTAATTTTAGGCGTTTTTTATATTTTTAAGCCCCGTATTTAGACATAATTTTAAGCAAAGCACCAAGTCCGTCGTTTATTTTCTCTTTCGTTTCTAAATCTACGTTGCCGCGTTCGGCTTCGTTAAGAGAATAATTAAGTTCGTTTATTATTTTTTTATCCGCAGCCGACAATCCGTAATAATCTAATCTCGATAGCACCGCGCGGATATGATCTATATCGAGATCGCACGCGCGCCGTTCTTCTTTTTTGCCAACCGTTTTTAATATTTCAACGGCGTCGGAACGCTCTCTTTCTGCGCGAGGACTAAAGTATTTGTTATCCGATTTTTCTTCTACGCGGTTTTCTTTATATTCATTATCTTCAAACGACCGCTCCGCGGCGTTTTTTATTTTGCCCTCTATAAACCGAGCAAGCTCCCTTTGTTTTTCGGTAATCTTTCTCTGCCGAACGGGAACGGAAACAACTATAGCCGAAAGCAGCAAACAAATAACCGCCGTAACCGCCGTTAAAGCTCTGTTTCCGCCGTATTCTTCCGCCGCCGCCTGAATTATCACCGCCGAAACGGCAACGATAAAAAACCTTACGCGTTTTTTTATCCCGTAACCGTACGCGAAAAGCGCGATAACCGTTTCTAATATGCAAGAAAAAACAACCGCCGAAAGAGAAATCGCTATCGTTATGCCGTAATACTTATCAAATGCGCTTGCAAGAAAACCCTTAATAGCCTCCGTCATAAAACACCTCGGCTATATTAAAGCACTTGTTAAAGCCGTTATTCTGACGTTTTTTACGGAAGAACCGCGTTTTTCAGCGAATTTTTATAACTTCGCCCGAAAACAAGTTGACAATCGTTTCCGATTCTATTTCTTTGCCAAGCAATTTAGCCGCCGTTTGCGCGTATAAATCCAGCTGTTTTTTATATCTTTCGACAAGTTTTTCCGCCGACGCGCGCGAATATTTATAATCGATAACCGCAACGGATTTTTCTTTTACCGCAAGCAAGTCTATAACGCCTTGCATAACCACTTTTTCGTCAGTATCGGCGTATTCTTCACCGTACAGCTCGCCAGCCGCCGCGGCGACTATAAAGCTTTTTTCTCTATACAAGCTATACTCTTTTAACGATGCGAACAGCTTAGACGAAAGGGCGTTTTTAAGCCTTTCAGTATTCACCGAAGAAATTTCTTCTTCCGAAAGAATCCCTTTTTTTATCATTTCTTTAAGTTGCGAATCGAATTCTTCTATACGGTTAAAATCTATATTTTGCATTATGGCGTGCGCGATTATGCCCTTGTTTTTATCGGTGGTATCAGCAGTTTTTTCCGCAAAATTCTCGGTATCTATGGCAAAGTTTTCTTTAAGCAACGACGTTACCGCGGTTTTTAGCGGAAGCGAACAAGCTTTTTCGTACGGATAGACGTATGAAAAATTCTTTTTCATTTCACAAACCAAATCTTCGTCTGTTTTTCCGACGAGAATTTTTCTCGGTTCGCGAACAAGCTCCGCCGCACCGAATTCGCAAGCTTCGTGTTCCGTTACGGCTAAGCTGTCGGGCACGTAATCCAAAAAGCAATCCGCTCCCGAAAACTCGCTTTTTCTTTTATCCTCTTTTCCCTCGAAAGTAAGATGCAAAGAATAGGCTGCGCGCGTAGTTGCCACATAAAACAATCGCAATTCTTCTTTCATTCTGTTTTCGCGTAGTTTTTCTTTTATAAGACCGCGGAAAGGCGTTTCGGAATAACTTCTTTTTTCGTCGTCGTAATATCTTACGGCAAACCCCAGCTCCCTATCGGATAGCAAATCGCCGTATTCGTCCCTCGCGTTAGCCTTACGCTCTAACCCGCATACGATAACCACGGGAAATTCTAGCCCCTTAGAAGCGTGAATAGTCATTATTCTTACGTTATCTTCGCCGCCGCATTCGGAAACGCAAAACGCGTCGCCACCACATTCGATTTTGCGCAAAAACTCCGATACGGTATAGTTTTTACCGCTGCCGGCAAGCGCGACGAAACGCCTTACGCGGCGGATTTTTTTCTCACCGCCCGTTTCCGCAAGCAAAAAGCTTTCGTAATCGCTATCCGAAATAAGTTTTTCAAGCGAGCCTTCCGCGCCCAAATAATCGGATAAAAATCTTATTTTATCGAAATACGCTTTAAATTGCGCAAGCTTATTTTTCAGCTCGGTTTCGGCGTTATTTAAGTAAAAGTCGAACGCGTCGTAAAAACCGCCTCTGGCGGACGGTGAATTTTCAGAATAATATAACGCAACGGCGGCAAGTTCTTCTTCGGAAAAACCGCCTATTCGACTTTTTAGTACCGAAACCAACGGTATATCGTCTATAAAGCAGTCTATAAGCTTTAGCGCGTTGATAAGAAGGGCGATTTCAGGTCGGTCGCATATATTTTGCTTTACTTCGGAAGCCACGGGAACACCCCTCTTAACCAAGCCCGAAACAAGCTTTTCTACGTACGCGCCGTTTCTGTTGCGTGTAAGCACAACGATATCCGAATAGGTTACGCGCTTAAAGGTTTTTTCTTTAGGAGAATAATATTCTTTTTCAAGTTCGCCGCGTATAATATCCGCTATAAGCGCGGATATATCCGTTTTTGCGTCTGAATTTTCGCGGCTTATCTCCTCTAAAATATCATATACTCTAGGTTTTTCTTTTTCTTTCGATTCGCTTTCCGTCTTAAAAAGATGAAGCTCGGCTCTTCCTTCGCCGCCGTCGGCATAAACGCCGCCGGAAACCAACGCGGATACCTCTTTATAATTTTCGCCGAAAAACTCTTGCGTCATAGAATAAGAAAAAATCTCGTTAACCGTTTCTATAACCTTATCAGAAGATCGGAAATTATGATTTAGCAATACCGTTTTTTCGCCGTGTTCGCGCATATCGCGCGCTTTATCCGTAAAAATCTCAGGTCTGCACCCGCGAAACCCGTATATGCTTTGCTTAACGTCGCCCACGGCAAACGCGTTGCCGCAAGTTATGCGCGAAATTATTTCTTCTTGAATACCGTTTACGTCTTGATACTCGTCTACAAATATGTATTTATATTTATCCCTTACGGCTTTTAACGCCTGTTCGTCGGATAAAACCCTTAACGCGAATTTTTCTAAATCGCCGAAATCCAACACGTTTTCGGCTCGCTTGCTTTCGGCATACAACTCGGTAAAACGACGGGTTAGCTTAAACAACGCGCGCGTATGCGCGGCAAGGTCGGTTATGCGGCTTTTATCTTCTTCTTCGCTTTTTAAGTTTAAGGCAATCCGCGCGAACAGTTTTTTCATTTCGTCACGCGCTTCTACCGCCGCCGCTTTATATTCGAGATTTTGTTCGTCCGTCTTTGCCCTAAAGGGAGAATTAGGCATCTGCTCTATCGCGGTTTTTACCGAATAAAGCCCGTTTTCTTCTACGGTTAGCGCGATAGAAATAAGCTCAGACGCAAACGCCCTGCCTTTTTCTAATCCCGTTTGACTAAAGCCCTTTTCGGCGAAAACAAGCTTATTTTTTATAGGTTTTAAATATTTAAGCAAATACCTTTCGTATTCTTTTTTTACTCGTTCAAACCCGTCTTCCGTATACGCGGAAAGAGTTTTTTCACAAAGCTCTTGCGAATCTTTTTCGGAATCGCAATACTCGTATAAAGATAAAACTATTTCTTTAAGCGCGCCGTCCGCCCGCTTTAGTTTATACCTGTCGCAAAGCCTTAAAAGTTCTTCGTCGCGCGCGGCGTAAATTTCTTTAAACGCCTTGTTTAACGCTTCCGTTTTAAGTTCAAAAGCCAAATCTTCGTCCGCAATTTTATAATCGGGCGCAACCCCCGCTACAAAAAAATACGAACGTATAAGCCTTCCGCAAAAAGCGTGCAACGTGCATATATCCGCAGAATAAACGTCGGTAAGCTCTTCGGCAAGGCGCGTTTCGCCCTGCGCTATTTTTTCGGTAAGCGCTTTTTTTAATCTTTCGCGCATTTCCTCCGCGGCGGCCTCCGTAAAGGTTGCCGCAAGAATTTCTCTCACCTTTGCCTTACCTTCGCATATAAGACGTATAAGTCTTTCTATCATAACGAAGGTTTTTCCGCTCCCTGCCGACGCCGACACCAAAATATTGCCGTCGTTATGAAATATTGCTTCTTTTTGTTCTTTCTTTAACTCCGGCATTGCTCTTCTCCTTCAACCGATTGTTCTATTATTTCTCCGTCCACCGATTTCAAACTGCGTTTTTCGGCTTCTTCTATCCCGCACAAAGCCTTAAATTTGCAATATTCGCACGTGTTAGAAAAGGGTGAAGCAACTATAACCCCCTCGCTTAATTGATTGGCGGCGCTTTCGCTTATTTTTAGCGCGTATTTTACAAACGCTTGCATGGTTTTTTCGTCGTAAACGTTTTTAAGTTTTCCCTTATCCGATTTTACGGGGATAAACTCGCTTGTACCCTTTTCGGCAAAAAACTTATCTTGCGCGGCTAAACTCTCTTCGTCGGCAAGCGTTTTGCCTATCGCAAGAGGTTTTATCTTTTCTTCCGATTTAGCGAACGCGTCGCTTACGGGTATATAATACGCGCCCGCAAGTTTTTTGTCTTTTACCGCCGCGGCGTAAAGATACAGTTGCACGCGCGTGCCCGAAAACAACGTCTTTTCGGAATCGTCCGCACTGCCCGTTTTATAATCTATTATTCGGCAATAATCTTTATATGTATCTACCCTGTCTATTTTGCCCGAAAGTTTTATTTTTCCGTCTAAAAGGGGTATCGCCGGATATTCGGCTCCGTCGCCGAAACGTACTTCGGTTCGTCTGCCGTCCGTTCTGAAATCGGAAGCTTTAAGCCATTCGTAAAAACGCTTGCAATATTTTTTGCACTCTCTAAGCAGCGCAGAAAGCGCGTATTCGGACTCTTCGTCCGCAAAAAAGCCGACGTACGCCTTATCGGTTAAAGCGGCTGCCGAAGCCTTTTCAAAACATTCTTCAAAAGCTTTTTCGTCTTTAGACGGATCTACGTCGTCCATAAATCTTTTAAATATATCGTGCGCGAGATTGCCGCTTTTAAGACCGTCAACTCGTCCGTCCTCTTTTTCTTTTACGTTAAGACCGTGTAAAATAAACGAACGGTACGGGCATTTATAAAAATCTTCTATCGCCGTTGGCGACGTAACGTTTTTCAACAGCGCGCGCGCGTTGTTTTTTAAGCGGACTTTTACCTCTTTGCCGCTATGCTCTAACACTTTTTCAGCCTTATCGGAAACGCCTGCTAAGCAAAAAGACGCGCCTTCGGTAAAATCGGTAATTCGCCCCTCTACAAATCCGCTGCACGCGGCGGCAAAACTTTTAAGTCCTTGTTTTTCGGTAAGATATTTGCCGACGACCGGAAAGGGTTCGACGGTAAAATATTTCTCTAAAAAGCACAATATCTCGCTTTTAGCGTTTTTATTACCCGCAAGGTCGGCTATCGGATAAGACGCGAAAAGCGCGGAAGAGAACGCCGACGTTCCTAGCGCGGCACTTTCTCTTTCCCTATGGTTAACCACGCGAATTTTAGGTTCGATAAGCACCTTTATCTCTGCAAGTCTGTCTATATCGGTATCCGACAACAGCGCCGTGTCTTCTTTAATCCCCGGAACAGCCGACGTTAGCCCTAACGCAAAGGTGTATTTAGATTTGCAAAACGCGGCTTCCTTAAAACCGCCCACAAACACGGCGTCGTTATACTGCGGTATAACCGATAATTCGAGCGCGGCGACTCCGCTAGAAAAAATCCTGCCGTATTCAGCATAGCTTATTTTAGAATCCCCGAGAATCCTTTCCATTTCGTCAAGTATTCCGACTATCGCGTCGTAAATTTGCGCGTTGACGGCGGAGATTTCTCTTTCACCCGTTTGCCCTAACAAAACGCTTGCCTGCTCGGTTTTTTCTTTAACGCGCAAGCTTTCTAACAGAGTTTTTACCGAAAAGCTCTTTATAGGCTCGGTTATTTGCTTTCTAAACTCTTCATAAGCGCAATATCGTTCGCTTCCGTCGTCGGGAAGCGGATTTTTAAGCCTTGCGCCGTCTACGTTGTATTTTATAAGATAGTTATCGAATGCGTCGGCAAACGCCTTATCTTCGGATACAAGCGGATTCTTAAAATACGCCGAAAAACTTTTACGCGAAAGCCCGTATTTAAATATATTTACGTAACTTTCAATAAGCGCGATCAACGGATTGACGGGAGAAATTTTCCGTTCGTCTAAAAAGAAGGGTACGCCTAACGCGGTAAAAGCGTTTTTAAGCGGGCGTCTGTAAGTTTCCGCGTCGGACGCGATTACGGTAATTTCGCGGTAACGGCAATTACCGCTCATAACCAAGCGTTTTATCGTAGCGGCAACGCGCTCGGCTTCTCTAACGGGATTGGGCGCGGCATAAACGCGAACGGCGTTGGTTTTAACCTGTTTTCCGCGATACAAAGGGTTAAATAACCCGTTACAAATCACCGCTCCCGCCGCCGAATAATCGCTTTCGGCTTTTCTTTCGCAAATGCTTTCGCCAAGGTCGGCGCTTATTTTTCTTATTACGGAGGAGGTTTCGTTGACAAACGCGAAAGTATTTTCGCTCTCCGTCAAAATTGCCGTAAAACTTTTTGCCCTTTTTATAAGCGCTTTCACCGCTTGAACGGTTTCCGCCGTAAAGCTCGTAAACCCGAAAAGTATAACATCCGCTCGGCGGATTTCTTCAGACTCTTCTATAAGCGGCGGCAACATTGACAACGCCGAGCTTTGATCTTCTAACCCGTTATCGCTTAAAAACCTTTCGTAAGCAGAATAAGCTTCGGCAATATCCTTAAGTTTGTCGGAAAGTATCCCCGTACAGTTTTTTGCCGCGTCACAAAGCGCTTCCGCGGTGACGCGCGCGCTTTTCAGTTGCGAAATAAGCTCGTATAAAGAGGGTGCTAAAGAGGATCTGCTACGATTAAAACAGCCTAGCGTAAGCTCTTCTATAACTCTTTTTACCGCCATAGCAGAACCCTCGGCAGAAAGAACGTTGTCAAGCCGTTTTTTCGCACGCAAATAATTGCCGAAAGAATACACGTCCGTATTAAAGCTGCCGTTAAAGCTTTCGCATAGCACGCGTTCCGCCATAAGAGAGATTTTTTCTTCGCAAAAAACAAGGTTTTTGCCGTCTAGCCCGTTTATTTTGTTTTTCAGTTCTTCTTTCAGCGCTTCGAACGCGCCGAAGTAAGATTGCGTAGTTATAAGTTTTATCATACTATAATTGTATCACATATTTATGCAAAAAACAGTCATATTTAAAATTTTTTATTTTAAAGTTTTACAATCTGCTAATTTTGTGATATCATAGATATATCAGCTTAAAAAAATAGGCGGTTTTTCGCCTCTCGGGAGAATATAAATGAAAAAAAGGCTTATATCAATAATATGCGCGTTATGTTTTGCAGTGCCGGCGCTAAGCGGCTGCAGCTGTTCGTCTTTATCGGCGTTAACTTTCAACTCCGCTTTTTGCGGCGGCTCGCTTCCGCTACCCGGATATACCGAAACGTTAACTTATAACGTAAATTACGTTAATTCTTCGGAATACTTTGCAAAATCTTCCGAAATTACAGACGACAAGTTATCAATGAACTTTACCGACGGCAAGTATATTTCTAAATTAGAAGTTTTGGGCGCTATCCCCACAGACGTAGTAACGGATATAAATATCCCCGCGGATTTTTCCAGATACAAGCTTGAAACAGAACTTTCGATAAAAGTTAAATACACAACGCCCGACGGTGATTTTGAAAGAACGGATAAAATAAAATCTTTAACATACTTTTATTCCACCGCGCTCGCTCCGTTGTATTCTAAAACAACCTCTTCTTATACGTCGGTTTACAATACGAACAGCGGCTTAACGTTAAAAGTTGTAGACGCTGAAAACGAAATTTTTTATAATGCAGAAGAATATACCGTAAAACAAAATTACACTATTCACGATTTTGAACAAGCCAGCAAAGACGGCAGCGCGATTTTAGACGCCGACAACGGTTCGGAAAAAACTTACGAATACGAAAGCCGTACCGTAATAGACAATTCGGAATTGCTTTTCGCTTTAAGAAACGTTGCCATTGCCGAAGAAAGCTCTTCTAACATACCCGTTGTTTCGGCTGTATACGGAGAATATAAAACGCTTGCCGTAAACAACAGATCTCAAAACGAACAATCGGTTACGCTTAACGTAAACGGCGAGCAAAAAACGGAAACGATAAAGGTAAACAACCTATACTATTCCGTAAATTCTAAAAACGAATCGGGGGCAAGTCAAAAATTAGTCGTACAAGCTTCCGGCACTGAAATTCCTAACCTTGCCCTCCCCATATTGTACGCCGAACCGCTTATAATACAAAATTCTTCTTATAAGCTTGGCACGCTTTTATACACCCTTTCTGAAATAGAAGTAAAAACGAACTGATTTTTTAATTAACAACTTAAAACATAAAAAAGCAAGCGGCTTTTACTTATCGTAAAAGCCGCTTGCTTTAATTGCATAATTACTTACTATAGCCGCTTAAAACTCTTACCGCCGCCGAAGAATTGCCCGATTTAGCGAGCAAAACGGCAAACGCTATTGCGCTGAACGCAACCATAGCCCCGACCAACGCCGAAAAAACTATTGACAACACCTTAATGGTTTTGCTTTGCGACGTCCAACAACCGCCGTAACACCCGAAAGCAACCAAGCCCGATACTAACTGCGCGCCGTATAAAATCAACGCCACGGGAAGAGTTACGATAAGCGCAAGCCCCTGCCCGTTATTGGCATTAATAAGCGGAATAGATTCTATGATTAAAATATTGCCGAAAACACAACTCAACACCGATATTACGAAAAATACCGTTCCGACGATAAAATTTGCCTTTTTCATAAAAACTCCTTTTTGTTTTTTTAATATAAGCGAAAAAATTTGCTTGCAATAAAGTTATCACAAAATGAAAAAAATTTCATTTCATTTTCTCCGTTTCTCGTCATTGCACGCAAAACGCAGTTTTGCGTGGCATTCTCGCGCGATAGCACAATAAACCTGTTCTGTAATTGCCGCCCGCGGCGTAGATTACCACGTCGCAAGCATTAAGGCTTTGCTCCTCGTAATGACGGATAAAAAATAACATAGTTCTTTTTACGTCATAGCGACTAGATATCCAACCGACATTTCTCGGCGGCAATCTAACGCGATAACACGAAAACTCGTTTCTTAATAACGCTAATAACTTTTTCGCGCCGTTTTTTCAACATACGGCCGTTATTTGCGATTAAGCAAATAACAAGAGCGATAGCGATGCAAAAATTTATTTTTGCAAGCCGTATATTTATTATGCCGAAAAACCTTTTTTCAATACCTTAAAGCGCAAGATATTAAAAATAACCGACAATTTTTTTCGATTTTATTAAAACCTTTTCTCCGTTTCTTTTATTTTATCAAACTTTTTTTGTTTTGTAAATATATTTCGTAAAATTTTTACGCGGGCTTTTAAATCTTTTTGCTCGATTTTGCTTGAACCGCCTTGCGTTAAGTGTTATACTGTTTGTGTAGAACGGAAAATCACTTAGGAGAAACACCCCGTGAAAGAAGAAAAAACAAACGTTATGCGTCTTTTAGACGGTAAAAAAATACCGTATGAAACACTTAACTATTCCTCAAGCGGCGCTATATCCGGCACTGACGCAGCCGACGCGCTAGGATTAGATTATAAAGGCGTTTTCAAAACACTGGTCACGGTCGGCAAAAGCAACGCGCACTACGTTTTCGATATACCCGTTAACCGCGAACTCGATTTAAAAAAAGCCGCGGCTTCAGTTGGTGAAAAAAACCTTTCTATGGTTAAATCTAAAGAACTGTTGCCTTTAACGGGATATATCCACGGCGGCTGTTCACCCATAGGTATGAAAAAAACTTTTATAACGGTTTTCGACAAATCGGCGCTTAATCAAGAAAAAATAACCTTTTCGTCAGGCAAAATCGGATTTTTTATAAAGATACGTCTTTGTGACTTAGATAAAATAATAAACTATTCCGTTGCGGACCTTTGCGAATAATTTACGTAAATATGAACAAATCAACTCTTACTTTCAAAAACGGAATAAAAGACGGATTGCCCATAGGCTTGGGGTATTTGCCCGTATCCTTCGCGTTCGGCGTGCAAGCGAGCCTTGCCGGAGTACCCGCGTTGATAACGATTTTTATTTCTATGACAAATCTTACCTCTGCAGGGCAGCTGGCGGGACTTGGCATAATCTCCGCATTAGGTTCTTTTTTAGAGTTAGCTATTATTCAAGCGGTAATAAATTCGCGCTATTTTATCATGAGCGTTGCTCTTACTCAAAAAACGGATGAAACGTTTACGCTGGGCAAAAGCCTTTTTTGCGCAGCTTTCGTCACGGACGAAGTATTTGCGGTCGCCGCGTCTAAGCCGCAAAGCGTAAACGTTAAATACTTCAAAGGGCTTGCGTTATTGCCTTATATCGGCTGGGTAACGGGTACGGTTCTCGGTGCGCTAAGCGGAAACGTATTGCCTCAAAACGCAGTCGCCGCGCTTGGACTTGCGTTATACGCAATGTTTATCGCAATAATAGTGCCGCCTTCTCTTTCGGTAAAGGGCGTTTTGCCTACGGTGCTTTTAAGCGCGGGTTTTTCTTGCTTGCTTTATTATCTTCCGTTATTTAGCTTTTTATCCGACGGAACGGCAATTGTGATATCTGCGCTTGCAGCCGCACTTATTATCGCCGCGATATTTCCCGTAAAGGAGGCAGACGATGCCGAAAGAGCTTAAAATGACGTTGTTAGTGCTTACTATGGCAGCGGTAACCTACCTTATCAGAGCGTTCCCGTTTGCCTTTTTCAGAAAAAAAATCAAATCGCGTTATCTGAACAGCGTAATGTTTTATATGCCATACGCCGTGCTTTCGGCAATGACCTTTCCGTACGTGCTTTACGCTACGGGCAATTTCTTTTCGGCATTGATAGGCACGACCGCGGCAATCATCGCTTCTTTATGCAAAAGGTCTATGCTGATTGTCGCGGCGATTTGCTGTATCGCGGCGTTTATATCAGGCTATATCGTTTAATAACTTCTTTCGGCTATACGATAAAAGGGCGCGGTGCGCCCTTTTCCTTTTTATTTCCGATATTTTTAAGATTCTTTTCTGTTATCCGCCGTGAAAAACACCGCCATAGTCCCCGGTCCGCTGTGACAAGTGATAACCGGACCTAAATCGTTTACGATAACGGTTAAGGCGGGATTATAACGTTTTATTTCGGCTTTAACCTCTTCGGCGTCGTCCGTACAGCCCGCGTGAGCAACGAAAACCGTACCGAAATGTCCGTTATAATTTTCCTTAAAACGCGAAAGAACGTTTTTTACGGAACGGTTTCTGCCGAACACCTTTTGCAAAAGCACGATTTTGCCTTCGTCGTTAAGATGCATAACGGGCTTAATATTAACAAGATTGCCTATCACTGCCGATTTTTGAGATATTCTTCCGCCGCGCGCAAGGTACGTGAGCGTATCTACAACAAAACAGTGTGCGATGCCTAATTTTTCTTTTTCGGCAAGCTCCGCGGCTTGAGCCGCGTTAAGCCCCTTTTCTTCGGCAAACTTTTTGACTATATATAAAAGAAGTGTAACGCCGACCGATTGGCATAAAGAATCTACAACGTATATTTTATGATTCCACCCCACATTAAGCTTTTCCGCTGCGTCTTTTATTGTTTGTGCCGTACCGCTTTGTCCGCCGGAAAAGGATATATGCAAGATATCTTTATCCTCTTTCATCAGCGATTTGAAATATTCTTCCGCTTCGTAAGCGTTAGGCTGAGAGGTTTTCGTTTTAGCCCCGTCACGCATATAGTCGCATAAGTCTACGGTTGTAGGAACGTCGTTTGCAGACGAACATTCTTTATCGTCAATATAATAGTTCATAGGCAAAATCTTTACGCCTATCTCCTCCGCCTGCTTTTTTGAAATATCGCAAGCCGCTTCCGCGCTGAAAATAAAATCGAGCATAATAACTCCTTTACGTAAAATTCTTTTTCGATTACGCGTAAATTATACATCTTTACGCGTAATCGGTCAATCTACTCTTATCCGATTAAGCTAAACCGCAAGGAATCTGCGCTTTAGAATTATTTTTTTATCTGTAGAAGCGTTTTTATTTCTCTACTATAAGTAGAATTTTACTTTTTTTGCCCCGTTTAGCAAAAAAAATGTTAAAAAACGAGAGGCGTTCCGCGTTGAGTGAAACCCCTCTCGTTTTTTGCCTTATCGGCTTATATTATGTTTTGAGAAAACCGAGATTAATCTTTTTTATAACCGTTAACGTTTTTCTTCTTTTTTAGCACCGCCGCAACCGCTGCAGCGCGAGCAATCGCAACCGCAATCGCAAGAGCTTTTGCCCTTCTTTTTATTCACGTAAGCAGTAACCGCTACGCCTACGACTATAGCCGCGCAAGCGATTATCAAGATAATTTCAAAAGGTCCCATAACGTTACGCTTTTTTACGGGCAAGCGTACCCTTGTTTTTCATAACGATTACGATAGTAACTATCGCAACAACCGCCGCCCAAATAAAGGAGCTCCACCAAGCAGTACCGATAGTATATATCATAGCGGATACGATATAAGAGGTAGCAATCCAAAACGCGAGCGTCCATCTGTAAGTCTTTTTATTGCCAAGTTCTCCCTTAGCCGTAGCAACGGCGGCAAAACACGGAATTGTAGTCATATTAAACGCTATGAAAGATATAAGCGCGGGGATAGAAACGTTGGTAGCTTTTATCATTGCCTGAACGGCGTCTATACCTTCTTCGGCAGCGATATCCAAACCTCCGATTTCAAGTTCGGCAACTGCAACTAAGCAAGCGGCAAGAGTTGCGAACGTGCTTATTACGTTTTCTTTCGCGATAAGACCTGCAACAACCGCAACAACGAATACCCAACCAAACTGACCGAGTTGGCTTCCGAAGCCGAGCGGAGTGAATATAGGCTGTACGAGCATGCTTATTCCCGCAAGGATACTGTCGTTGATTTCTTCATCCGCGAGGAATTTCCAACTGAACGAGAAGTGCGTAAGTACCCAAATAACGATGGTAGAAGCAAGTATAATGGTAAACGCTTTTTTAACGAAGTGTTTGGTTTTATCCCACAAGTGCGCCATCAAATTCTTAAACTGCGGCGCGTGATAAGAGGGAAGTTCCATTATAAACGGAGGAGTTTCGCCCTTCAGCGACGTGCTTCTCATTAAAAGTACCGAAACGATAGCCGTGATAATACCTAAAAGATACATAGCATAGGTTATCAAGTCTGCGCTTCCGACGCCGAAATAAGCAACTATTGCGCCCGCAACCGCGGTAAGTATCGGCAATTTTGCGCCGCAAGAGAAGAAAGGTATTACTCTGACGGTAGCCGTTTTTTCTTTTTCGTCGGCGAGGGTTCTCGTATTGATCATTGCGGGAACGGAACAACCGAAGCCCATAATCATCGGCAAGAACGCTCTGCCCGAAAGCCCGAATTTTCTGAACATTCTATCGAGAATAAACGCTATACGCGCCATATAACCCGAGTCTTCTAATATAGAGAAGAACAAGAAGAGAACTAGTATCGGGGGCAAGAAAGAAAGAACCGCCGCAAGACCTTCGATAATACCGTCGTTAATTAAGCCTACCGCCCAATCAGCCATTCCGATTGCTTCGACGCCCGTTTTAACGAATCCGAACAGTTCGCCGACAATCATATCGTTCCAAATATTATTGATGATAACGCCGGGCGAATACACCACACCGTCGTAAACGGTTGCAAGCCATCTCACGCCGTAGTTTATCGGCTCACCGTCAATAACAAGTCCGAGTTCTTCAAGAGAAGGCATATTGAACATCGAACCGAGATAGAAAAGGTTTTCAGAGAACGTCAAGTGGAATATCGCGAAAAGTATAACCAAGAAAATCGGAATACCCCAAATCTTGTGAGTAAGCACTTTATCCGCTTTATCCGACTTAGACATTTTAACTCTTTCTTTATTTTTTCTTTGCAAAACGGGCGCGAAATTTTTAGATATGTATTTATATCTTCCGTCCGCAACAAGAGCCTCGAAGTCCGTTCCGAACACATCGTCGGTGAAAGTTTCTTTAAACGCTTTAACCATTTTAAGCGTTTCTTTGTGCATTTCTGCTTCTATGCTGTCTTCTTCTACCAACTTTATCGCGTGGAATAACGGATTATCGACGTTTTGCCCGTCAAGAGCGATTTTTACGTCGCCAATCAAGTGCGCAATGGCGGAATTTTCTAAAACGGTAACGCCCTTTCTATGCGTTTTGCTTACCGTATAGGCGCGCTCCATCAACTCTTTAAGCCCCGTTTCTTTTAACGCGGAAATTTTAACGACGGGAACGCCCAATCTTTTTTCAAGTTCTTTCTCGTCTATCTTATCCCCTGCTTTTTCAACGGCGTCCATCATATTAAGAGCAACAACCATAGGCACGTCTATTTCCATTATCTGTGTGGTAAGATAAAGGTTACGCTCCAAATTGGTGG
>CAZXOQ010000005.1:0-29352 GCA_964642415.1 uncultured Christensenella sp.
AAGCTGTTTCTTCCCATTATAAAGCGTCTTTTAAAACAATCGATGCGTTATCGACCTTTTTAATCAGACAACGCATCGCAATAAAAACTAAAAAATATTTCGGTTAAACTTTATCGTTAAATATTTTTTGAAATCGGTTCGTTTGGCGTTTCGCTAAAACTCTTGCCCCCGTTTTCTTTAAGTTCTTCTACCACGGTTTTAGATAAAAACAAAAGTGCAAGCGCGTTGGGGATAACCATAAGATAGTTAAACAAATCGGCGCATTCCCAAACCAAGTCGTTAGAAAGCAGCGATCCGAGAAAAATAAACGCAACCGAAAGCACTGAATAAGCAACGGTGAATTTTTTACCGAAAAGATAGGTAAAATTGATTTTTCCGAAGAGATTCCAACTGATTATCGTAGAAAAAGCGAAAAAGAACAAACACACCGCTACAAAAATCGCAGCTATTTTATCTCCTACGGAAGCGTTTGCAAATAAGCTTGCAATGCCCGATTTTACCATAGAATTACCTGAAAAACCCGCGTTTTTAAGAACCTCCGAAACGTCTTTACCTTCGGCTAGCGCTTGGACGGAAAGTTTAGAGATTTCACCGTTCCCCGCGTAAAGCGTTACGATAACGATAAGAGCCGTCATAGTGAGCACGATAAAAGTATCGATAAAAACGCCTATCATAGCCGCAGTCCCCTGTTCGTGCGCGGTAGAAACGTTTGCTTGCGCGTGTGCGTGAGGCGTAGACCCCATTCCCGCTTCGTTAGAAAAGAGTCCTCGTTTAGCCCCCATGCTTATAGCCGTTTTAAGCGCGTAGCCGAACCCACCGCCGATTATCGCGTTAGGCTTAAACGCATATTTAAATATAAACCAAAACGCCTGAGGCAAAACGGTTATCTTACAGCATAAAACAATAATTCCGCCAAGCAAGTAAACGACAGCCATAACGGGAACAATCTTTTCCGTAACGGAAGCAAGCCTAGATACTCCGCCGATAAAAATTACGGCGGCAAACACGGCAACAATAAGCCCTATTACCCAACCGGGGATATCCACCGTTTGCGTAACGGCGTTGGTTATAGAATTAGATTGAACCATAGAACCGATAAATCCCAACGCTATTATAATGGCTACGGCAAAAAATATCGCAAGAAACTTGCCGAAACCGCCCTTAAAAGCCTTTCTTATGTAATAAACCGGTCCGCCCTGAACCGAACCGTCTGCATTGATTACGCGCGTTTTTTGAGCAAGTACCGCTTCAGAATAAATTGTAGCCATACCGAAGAACGCAATTATCCACATCCAAAAGATAGCGCCCGGACCGCCTGCCAAAATAGCGGCGCTAGCTCCTACGATATTGCCCGTTCCTACCTGAGCGGCGACAGCCGTAGTAAACGCCTGAAAAGAACTCATACCGCTTTTGTGCTTTCCGCCGCTGAGTTTCAATTTACCGAAAACGTTTTTCAAACCCTGCTTAAAGCAACGAACTTGCACGAATCGGGTTTTAACGGTATAAAACAGCCCTACGCCAACAAGCAAAAAAACAAGAACGTAATCGGATAAATACTTGTTTGCCGTTTGAACCACCGAAAGCAGCCCGTCTAAAAATTCCTTCATAAAAACTCCTTGAAAATAAAAAAAATTGCTTTCCGATGAAAAGCAACTCTGAGTAAAAAACAAATAAACAATATAAAAATTGCCCTGTCCTTTTGCCTGAGAGATTGGGGGAACGAAAAAACGCGCCCTTTGCACCTTCGGCACTTCTCGTATAAAATATAAGAGAAGATTCTCCAGAGTTTCTCCGTTTTCGGTTTCGCAAGATTCCGAAAACATCATCGAATATGTGTAGAGTATATCACATTAATCTTGCCTTGTCAATCGTTATACCGTCGTTTAATAAAAAATCTAAAATTTTCAGAACAACAAAAAAAGAAGAAAAAACAAAAATCATCTTTTCTTCTTTTTACGCCTTATTAAACTAAATGCAAAGCGAATCGATTATTATATAAAATAAAATCATACGCGATAAAATTTTTTAGCCCTTTATTCTGTTTTTATAGTAATAAAAAGAATCTTTAGGTATTCTTTTTTGCGTTGAATAATCTACGTAAACAAGCCCGAACCGCGGATCGTAGCCGTTGCCCCATTCAAAATTATCCAACAAACTCCAATAAAAATAACCGCGAACGTCAGCGCCCTCTTTTTAGCCTTTTCTAACGCAAGCAAGTATCTTTCAATAAAGTCTATGCGCTGCGGATCGTGAACCTTGCCGTCAAGGCACACGAAATCAACGTTCGGCATTCCGTTTTCAGTAATAAATAAGGGGTTTTTTATACCGTTCATACAAAAATTTAACACCCCAATACATAGCGTCGGGATAAATATTCCAACCAAGCGCATTTCTTGGCGAACCGCTCGCTATATCTTTCGTAACGATTTTACCCTCTTTTTCTTCCACCGTAGAACCGCAATAAATGTTTTGGCAATAAAAATCTATCGGCTGAGAAATAAGTTCAAAATCACCTTCTTTTATATCGGGCAAAACGTCCTTAAATTTTTCGTAATATTCTTTAGGATAATCGCCAAAGAATACGGGATCGCTAAAAATAGAAACACACTCCGTAGGATCATCTATCGGTATTTCAAAATACTTTTTACGCGCGCGTTCTATCTCTTTAGGCGAATTATCTTTAGGACAATGAACAAAAGCGCACGGCGCATATCCGATTTGCACGTCTTTCACCGTTTCACGCAAAGCTTTAACCGCCATACCGTGAGATTTTAGCAAAACGTGAGTCGCTGTCAATCTGTCTTTAACCGAACACCTTAAATCGGGCGCTTGTCCCGAACCGTTAAAACACGCTAAAATACACTGCGGCTCGTTTATAGTGATAAAATGTTTAACCCTGTCGTCGAAAGCTTTTCCCTCCGTTTTTGCGTTTCAAAAACGACGGGCGCTTATTATCTATTATTTTAAACAACTTTTCAAAATTTTTTAGCGCTATAATAAAAACGTTATATCGCTTTTATTTTTTGCGTTTGTTACGTAAAATATTAAGCAAAACGTATGCAGTCAAAAATACCGCTATAGACGCTATCAATACCGCGTACATACCGAAAAAAGAAACGGAATTTCCGAAAAAATAAAGATTGCAATCCAGCGAGTCTTTTATTTTTACAATTACGTCTGAAGGCACGCCTATGCTTTGCATTTCTAAAAGAGCGCCGTTCATTGCGTGATTGCGTATAAGCGACGTTCCGTACGTTCCCGGCAAAAAAGAAATAATCTTTTGCAATACCTCGCCGAAAGAAGAAACGGGCATATACGCGCCGCATATAAAGCCGTAACCGGAGCTTACGATCGTTCCCACGGCGGAAATTTGACCTTGCGACGACAAAAAGAAATTTATAACCGACGATAACGCGCTACCGAAAAACACAAGCAACGTTACGTCTAAAAACATCAACACAACGTCGCCTAAAGACATAAACCAACCGACCGCCGCCACGTAAACAAGGCATATTACGCTAGCCGCATAGCAAATCATAAGCGTGCTTATAAGGTTTGCCAAATAATACGCGATAGATAACGTATAAGGCTTAACGGGCGACACGAGAAAATCTTTAATTACGCCGTTAGCTTTATCTTGCACCATCAAAAAGTTAGAACAAAACGCAACGGTTACGCAAGAAACGGCTAATAAAGAAGAAATCAATTCTCCGCCGACCAATCCGTTGATAAGTTTTTCGCTTATACCGTTAAACCCTTCCGGCAACGAAGAAACGAAACTGTCGCGATAAACGTTACCCAAAAAGGTGGCGTATAACACAAGCAATATCATAGGCGTGATAAGCGAAGTAAAAAACATACCCTTATCCTTAAAAAACAACTTGACGTTTCTGTGAATCAACACTCCCAAACCTTTCATTTTTCAGAACCTCCCAACTTCTTTCCCGTAACAGCTAAAAACACGTCGTCCATTTTGCCCTTAACAATCTCGTAATCGGTAAAAGCTTCCGGATGTTTTATAATCAGTTCGGTTGCCGCCTTTGTATCGGGAACGGAAATCTTATAAGCGTCTTTTATGCGCTTGTATTCGACGCCTAGTTTCTTTACTACGTCTTCACGTTCGCCATAGATTGTAACGTAATCGCCCGTATAGGCGTTTTTAAGCTGTAACGGCGTGCCTTCGGCTGCTATTTTACCGTTATCTAGTATGATAACGTAGTCGGCCTCGGCGGCTTCTTCCATATAATGCGTTGTCAAAAACACAGTCATATTCTCTTTTTTTCTCAGTTCGTAAATAACGTTCCAAAGAGTTTTTCTCGTTTGCGGATCGAGCCCCGTAGTAGGTTCGTCTAAAACAAGAATTTCGGGGTTATGCAATAATCCCCTAGCTACGTCTATCCTGCGCCGCTGACCGCCCGATAATTTGCCCGCTGTTCTTTTCAAAAGATTTTTAAAATCGAGCATATCCGAAAGCACGTCTATTCTCTTTTCAAAGGCTTTTCCCGTGATGCCGTATAACGCCGCCCTGCTTTTTAGATTATCGTAAACGGATAGTGCCGAATCTAAAACGGAATTTTGAAACACCACGCCTAACTCGCTTTTTACCTTATCCGATTCAAAATCTAAATCGTGACCGTTTACGGTAATTTTTCCGCCGTCTTTTTCAAGCTGACCGCACATTATGTTTATGGTCGTAGATTTACCCGCGCCGTTTACACCTAAAAAAGCAAACAACTCTCCCTTTTTTACGCAAAAGCTTAAATCGCGCACCGCTTTGACGCTACCGAAGCTTTTGCTTAAACTCTCGATTTCAATAATTTTTTCCATAATCTTACCTATAATTTTAAATCTAAAAAACTAAAATTTATATCATCCGTTTTGATTTTCGTATTTATACTTTAAGCCTTGATACACGTCTGTAAGCGCTTGGCTGACAAGATTTTCGCTCCAATCGAGATAGCCCGTGGCAAGCATAACCGCTATGCCGTGCACGTAAGCCCACATTTCAAGATAAAAAAGCAACGCTTCTTCTTTTGTAATGGCAACCTGCTTACAAATAAGCTCTACAAGCATATCCATTTCGGACGATTTGTGTTTTTTCTTTTCGTTAGACCTGTCGCGCATAAACAAAAGCTTAAACAATTCTCTTTCTTCCCGCGCAAAGCGAATATACGCCATACCGCTTGCCTTATAAGGCGGATACTTGCCTTCAGCCATATCCATTTCAAGATAACTTTGAAACACTTTATCGGCAACGCCGATAACCCCCTCTTTTAAATCCGCCATATTTTTAAAATAACTAAATACGGGGCGAGATGAAGATCCTAGCTGCGCGCCAAGCGCGCGTGCGGTAACCGAGTCAAACCCCTTTTCTCTGGTTAAATCTAAGGCGGCATTTAAAATCTCTTCTTTTGTAAACATATATTTTCTTGGCATAAATACTACCTTTTTATAAAATTACATATGTTGTGCTACGTTTGTATTTTTATTATACAGCAGATATATAAGCATGTCAACCGTTTTATAAAACTTTTTTAAAAAATAAAACCGCGTAATAACGCGGCTTAAAATTATAAATATTATATTAAAGCATTTTAGCGATATGCGGAACAACGTCGTCTAAATTCAGCCCCGTGGTGTTGACGCATATATCGTAGTTAAGCTTATCGCCCCAAACCAATCCCGTATAAAAATCGTAATATCTAGCGCGGTTTTTATCTACGTTTTTGATATATTTGCGCATCTTTTTTTCGGTGAAAGATTCTTTATCTTGCTCCCTTTCTAAACAACGCGCTATTTTGCTTTGCATACTTGCGTAAACAAAAATCTTGAACGGATTGTAATTACGCAAAATATAATCGGCGCAACGCCCGACTATAACGCAATCGGATTTTTCAGCCATAGATTTTATAACCTTTTCTTGCTCGGCATAAACGGTTTGTTTTTGTTGCAAAGCGTATGTATCTATATAAGAAAAAGTATGCGCAACCGTTATCGGAAACATATCGTGCGGGCTTTTTTCCATAATTTGCTGAACGTATTGCTCTGAAAGCGAGGTATTCTTAGCAATTTCGGTTATAATCTCTTTATCGTAATACTCAAATCCGAGATTTTCGGCAAGTTTTCTGCCAAGTTCTCTGCCTCCGCTACCGAATTCCCTGCCGATTGTTATAATTTTATTCATAATTTTCCTCCTATAATTTTTAATACAAAAAGTTGACGCCTTGCTCGCAAGGATCGGCAACTTCGCCGTATTTCACACCAGAAAATGTAAAAACGCAAGTTTTTACGGCAAAACTGAAAGTTTTGCAAAGATTTTATCGTTAGATAAAAGATTGCTTTATGGTTAAGATTCAATTCTAATAAAGAATCTAAACCAAACAAAATATCTTTTAACGTCTAGTTTACGTTTAGATTATAACACAGTATTGCCGATTTGTCAATAACTCGTAAAATATCTTTATTCTGAAAGTGTAATATCAAAATAAGTATCGTAAGTTTCACCATTAGCAAGAGTCATAAACTCCGCCTTTGTTGCAAAATCGTCCACTTTATTATCGTAAGCGGGAACGCCGTGCCAAGGTTCTATGCACACGTAAGGCGCGTCCGAATTAGGCTTGTGCCAAAATCCTAAATGCGTCATATCGTTAAAGTGCACGGTAACGCTTCTGCCGCCCTTTTTACATTTTAAGGTTACGGTGTCGTCCATTCCGTCAAGAAAAATCGCGTCGTTATCGAACAGCGGATGTTTTAATTCTAAAATCTTTTCGTCTTTCAAACGGAAAGGTTCTTTTTTCCCAGTATAATAGCACGTTTCCGACATAATAAGTTTTTCACATTGCTTAGCGTTTTTAAATTCTAAATAATGGTCTTCAAAAGCCGCGCCCTCTTTTAGCGGAAGGTTAAAACCGGGATGACCGCCCACGGAAAAACGCATATCCTCTTTCCCGAGATTTTCTACGGTAAAAGCAGTGCTCACGGTTGCCCCGACTAGCGTGTAAGCAACCTTAAAGCTAAATTCAAAGGGATAAATCTCCAACGTTTTTTCATCGGATTTTAATTCTAAAACGATTTTATCAGCGGTTTTTTCTACAACGCAAAACTCGCTGTTTTTTGCAAAGCCGTGCAAAACCATTTGATATTCTTTGCCGTTATAGGTATATTTGCCCGACGTAAGTCTTCCGCATATCGGAAATAAAACGGTTGCTCTGCCTTTCCAATATTCCGGATTGCCCTGCCAAAGATATTCAAAATTTGTGTTTTTGCCGTAAATAGACATTATTTCCGCGCCTAATTCAGACACCGTTACCCTTATCTTATCGTTTTCTATAACGTGTTCCATAAATAATTCTCCTTAAAATTACACTTTAATTATACAGCGATAAGGCGATTTTGTCAACGTCTGCGCTGTTTTTTTGCATTTCAAACAAAAAACGCCGATAAAATCTTTTTATTGACAAAAAATTTCCTCTATAATCCCTAAATCCCAACATAAATTTGACAATACGTATTTGTTTCTAATGTCTTTTGTTGCTGCAAAAACAAATGGAAGCTCTTTAGAAGAAAGCCCTATATCTTCGGGATAAACGGGCGCGCCTACGGAACGCAATAAACTTTCGATTTCAACCGCCGAAGGAACTTCTTTATGCATAACCGCAACAATCTCATCCCAACAAGCAACTATTTTTTCGATTCTTTTTTTATGTAACGCTAAATCGTATTTGCCGTCGCGCTCATCCATCTCTATCATTTTTTCCGCGGCTTTACCGATGTATTTTCTAAGTTTATCGTACCAAACCGCGCAATCGAATTCTTTTGCGCGTTCAAAAGCGGTTTCTTTATTCGGGGTAAACTTTTTAAGCTTGTCGTATACCTTGCAAGCCGCATACGTACCTATTCCGCATTGCGTGCCGTGGCGATCTACGGGCGAACCGAAAGCAAGTCCGCGCATATCGTATATATGCGAGATATAATGCTCCGCGCCGGACGCCGGTCTTGAACAGTCCGCGTAACTCATTGCCGCGCCGCATATCAAAAGTCCTTCGAATACCGCTTCGGCAGCAGCCGCGTCGCGTTTAAGAAGCCCCTTTACGTTATCCGTACACTTTTTCACCGCGCAGCGAACCATTTCGGCAATTTCTTCACAATAATACTCTCCGTTAATAATATTAGAAATACGCCAATCCGCAATACTGATATACTTAGCAATCACATCGCCGAATCCTGCGGCAAAAGATTTTAGCGGCGCGTTTTTCAGCACCGCGGTATCGCCTATAATTATTTCGGGCATTTTAGAGTTAACCGATACTTTTAAGCCGCCTATCTCCATAGAAGAGGTTGCCGAGGCGTACCCGTCCATAGAAGGCGCTGTAGCAACAATCGCATAAGGCAATTTAGCCGTTGAAGCGATTATCTTTCCGATATCGTTAATAACGCCCGATCCTACCGCGATAACCATTTCCGCCGAAGAGTCAAACGCCATAACCGCCTTGCCGACGGCGCAATCGTCGGGAATAACCCTTTCTTCTTGAAAGATATACGAAGAATACTCTATGCCGTTTTGGCGCAATAGCGCGCAAACCTTTTCCCCCGCGGCTTTATAGGTGTTTTTATCCGCAAGTATAAATACCTTTTTTGCGCCGTAAATATTTACGGCGTTGATAACGTATTCCGTTGCACCCTCTCCCGTTACGGCTTTTTTTAACGGGGCGAAGTGAATTTTTCCGCAAGAACAGTTAAAGCTTTCCGCTATTTTTATCTCTCTCATTTTTATCGCTCCAAAATATTTAATATTTCGCTTACGTCGGATAAAACCAACGTGGGTTTTACGTCGCTTTCTTCACACATAGAAACGGTTGTTTCACCGCTTAAAACCAAAACGGTATCAACGCCGGCATTGACGCCCGACGCAATATCCGTATAAATTCTATCACCGATAACTACTACGTCTTTCTTTTTTGCATCGAATTTTTTTATAACTTCGTCTATCATCAAGCTGTTGGGCTTACCGATAAATACGGGGGTTTTGCCCGTAGCTTTATCTATCCCGAAGCACATAGAGCCGCAATCGGGAACGTATCCGAATTCCGTCGGACAAACCCAATCGGGATTAGTTGCGTAATACGGGATATCTTTTAAGAGCGTTTTGCACGTTGCCGAAAGTTTTTTTATAGTAAGTTCCGTATCGAACGCAACTATAACGCAAGCGGAATTATCGTTATATTCTTCGGTTACGTTAAGTCCGCTTTCTTTAAGGCTTTTTATAAAAGATTTAGTTCCTTGAGCGTAAATCAATTTTTCGCCGAAACGTTCTTTTAAAAGAGCGGCAGCCGCGTCGGCAGAAGTATAAAAGTTTTCTTTATCCGCTTTTATGCCCATATCGGTTACCTTTTTGACGTAATCCGAGGTACTTTTAGAAGAATTATTCGTAATAAAAATATATTTGCCGCCTAAATCATTTATCTTACCCAACAAATCGAGCGTACCGTCAAACAGTTTGCTACCGAGATAAACCGTTCCGTCCATATCGAACAACCATAATTTTTTATTTTTAAGCAAAGAACAGTCTTTTCCGAAATAATCTTTCATAAATTCACCAATCACTTTTATAAATTACAAAGTAGCCTCTTTTTAAGCAAGCTTCCATCCCTTGTATTATCGCATATATTGTATCATATCTTTTGATTTTATGCACGCTTTTAAGCGCATAATAATTTAACACGGCAAAAAAACGTTATGTTATTAAAATAAAAAACGCGCCCGTTTTTTGCAATAAAACAAAGCGCGCTAAATTTAATATAATATTTATTTTCGTTATACAACTTGCAAAAACTTTTGCTTTTTATAACGGTAATAGATTATAAATCTAACACTTTAAGCAGTTGAGCCGCCCCTGCAATAAGCGCAGCAACAGCGCCCACTATCGCACCCCAAGCAAGTTCTAACACGTCAGAACCAAGCAAGTACGCGCAAAAAGAGGGCGAAGGAAAGAACATAACGCCCGAAGCAATAAACGCGGCGGCTGCAATCAAAGTAAAAAGCTTACCTCCGTTTGCAAATAAAAGGGATATTACTATTCCGCCGGCGGCAAGAATGTAAACGAGTAAATTCATAAACGAAAAATCAAATATTTTCACCTTAGTTCCGATAACGGGGACGGTTTCAGAATACCCGAAAGCCATTTGCAAACCGGTATAAGTAGTATCCGTATCTTTTATCGCAACGTTAGGTAAAAATAACATTACTAACGCAACAAGCCCTAAAAGTATCGCCGCGCCCGAAAAAATCTTCGAGTTCTTTTTTCTTTTTTTAGCCATAATAATCTCCTTTAATTTTAAAATTAAGGGCGCGTATTCGCGCCCTTTTTCAACTTAAGTTTGGTTTTAACGTTGTTTACGCGTTTTTAACGATATTGGTAACAGCGTTTAGTGACAACGGATTAATCGTAAATACTAAGCAGTTGCCCTTAGCGTAACCGGCTTCTTCCATTGCTTTTTGCCATTCTTTAACGTCATCATTCTTAGAAACGTCACTAATAAATCCCTTAATGGTATCGCTTTCTTCATACATCTTCTTCATATCTTCGGTTGCATTAAATTCTAAAATAATAACAACGGTAGAAACAAAACCGTCAGCTTTTGCCCAAACGTGAGGGGTAAGAACGATATCGTCTTTTTCTGCTTGCTGTTTATAGCCTTCAACATATTTATCAACGTCCTCTACAACGGCATAGCCTTCGTTCTCAAAGGCTTTTTCGAGCGACGGATAAGTCGAGCAGCCGACCATACCTAAAGCAAGAACGGCAACGAGTAAGATCGAAACGATCATAGACAGTTTTTTCATAACAAGTAATCTCCTTTATGTTTTGTGTTTTTAATATACCATAAGGATATAATCGTTGTCAAGAAAAAAATCATTTTTTATAATAAAAAAATAACGGCGAAACAAATCCACCGTTATTGTTCATTTTTATTTGCGATTATTCACCTTTGAAAGGTAATAAATCGACGATTCTTGCACGCTTAATAGCGCTTGCGAGAACTCTTTGATGTTTAGCGCAAGTACCTGTCATACGACGGGGTAAAATCTTGCCGCCTTCGGTAATATACTTCTTTAAGGTGTTGATATCTTTATAATCGATAGCATCTACCTTAGCTTGACAAAAAGCGCAAACCTTTCTTTTGGGAATTCTCTTTACGAATTTTTTCGCTTCTCTTACGGGAGCAGCCGTTTCGGTCGTTTCGGCAGCTTGTTCTACAACTGCTTCTTTAACTTCCTTAACCTCTTCCGTAACGGGCGTTTCGTTTATAATTTCGTCCATTTCGTTATTCTCCTATTAAATTAATTAAAACGGAAGCTGATTGTCGTCTATCGCTTCAAGCGGCGGACGCTCTCTTTTGACGGATACCGTTCCGACTTCCGTATCGTCGGAATTTTGCGCGCTCTTGGGCGTCAAAAATTCCACGTCGCTAGCGACAACGTCGGTAACATTTCTCTTAACGCCGTCCTTATCTTCGTAAGAACGGTTTTGCAAACTACCGACCACCGCGACCTTGTTACCCTTTTTAAGATATTTCCCGCAATTTTCGCCTCTGCCGCGCCATACGGTTACGTTAAAAAAGTCCGTTTCGCGCGCGCCGTCGGCACCGGCGTAATCCCTCGATACCGCAATTGAAAATCTGCATACAGCAACACCGCTGGGGGTTGTGCTGAGCTCGGGATCTCTTGTAAGATTCCCTATTAAAAATACCTTATTCATACCTACTCTCCTTATCTCTTGGTGATGAGTCTTCTTATGATACCGTCGGTTATGCCTGCAACACGCTTGATTTCAACAACGAGCGTTTTTTCCGCTTCGAAGTTCATCAATACGTAATAGCCTTCCGATTTGTAGTTAATGGGATACTGAAGCTTTCTCGTTCCCCAACGGTCAGTGCTTTCTACGTTGCCACCGCTCGTTTTAACCAAATCTTCGAACTTTTTGATAATATTCTCTTTAGCTTCGTCAGACAAGCTTGCGTCGAGAATATACAGCATTTCGTATTTAGTCATAATATTTTTACCTCCCGGACTTATTCGGCTCCGTTTAGACGGAGCAAGGTTATGCGTTACGCCGATTACGCAAACGTAAGCTTAATTATAATAGCAAATTTTTGCATATTTGTCAATCGTTTTAATCGATTGCTCGGCTATTTTTACCGTCACTCGCGCAAATTTATCGTACAACATAAAACTACATTATATAGCGCGATAACTTAAAACGCGCTTTTTACCTATGTTAGAAAGATTAAACCGCCATTTTCGAATACAATACTCTAAAAGGTTGTTTTTTCGACAAATATGTAGTACAATATTTCGGTAAAGATACTTAATGAGGGTAAACTAATGCTTAACCTACTAGTAAATCCCATTGCCGGCGGAAAAAACGGCAGCGTGATGCTTAAAAAGCTTGCTTTGATAGAAGAAAGATTAAAAAGCCGCAAAGCAACCTTTAATATATTTAAAACGCAATGCCGCGGCGACGCAACCAAAATAACCGAAAAACTTATTGCGGACGGAGCGGATAACGTTATAGTAGTAGGTGGCGACGGAACTCTTCACGAAACGATAAACGGTTTTTCTAACTTCGATAAAGTTGCTTTGGGAATTATCCCTTGCGGAACGGGCAACGACTTTGCCTCTGCCCTGAAAATTCCCGAAGACCCCGTTAAAGCCACTGACGTTATATTAGACGAAACCCCTAAGTATACCGATTTTATGCAAATGCCAACCGTTCGCGGTTTAAATATCATAGGAACGGGCGTTGACGTAGAAGTTTTGAAACTTTATGCCGCAAGCAAGAAAAAAACCAAGCTTACGTATACTAAATGTTTGCTTAAGGCGCTTGCAAAATGCAAGTTCGTTCAGTTTGACGCGCAAATCGACAATGCCGAAAAAGAAAGTTACGATTCTTTTATCGCGTGCGTCGCTAACGGGCACCGCTACGGCGGCGGAATACCCATTTGTCCGCCGGCATCGCCTTGCGACGGAAATTTAGATTTCGTAGCGGTAAAAGGAATGAACAAGCTTAAAATTGCTTTTTCACTACTAAAACTTAAAACGGGCAAACTTATGACGATGAAAGAAACGACGCATAAACTTATGCAATCGGTAAAGATTTTGCCTAAAAAACAAAACTACACTGTAAACGTTGACGGTGAACTTTACGAAAATATACCCTTTGAAGTCAGCATTATTTCAAATACGCTGAGAGTTTTTAGAAAATAACGTTATTTACAAAAGCAAACGGAGAGGCGCTAATAAAAACCTCTCCGTTATTTTTTACGTTATTAAATTTTTTTACGCAAAACAAATTTACGCAAATTTCCGAAATTATTCTTCGCCGATTTTTTCGGTTACGGTTACGTTTCCCGTCAGCATATCTACAAACTGAACGGTAAACGCAAGTCCCGTTTCGACATTTTTTACAGTGAAAAACTTTTGATAAATTCCGTCAATAACAACGTCGTGCTTCTCGCTTTTTGTGCGAGATTTTCTTACGGTAACGGTGACGGCTTCTCCGCGGGCTTTAATTTCTTCTATCCGTTTTTTTGTTTCTTCCGCTTTTTTCGGTTCTATAAACCCGTTTTGCTTCATTTTTATACGACCTACCTTGCTTGATATATTTATTTTACCACTTTTAAAAAAATATTTCTAACAAAAAACGATAAATTTTTACGTTTACGCGTTTTATTTGGTAAATCGAACGAAAAAATCTTCCTTTACGCCTTACGAACCCAAACAAGCATATCGCTTACACCCCTGTTTGCAAACGCAAAATAAGGTATAAATTTAAGCGTTTGTTCTTTTTTAGAACACTCGGCGGCGTCAAAATACAATCCGCCGGCAACCTCGTCGCGATAGCCGCTTATTTCGATAGAATTCAATCCGTGAAAATCTTTATAAATTTTAGCGCTATCCGCAGCCGAAACGTCCACGCTTAAACCGTTTAACCTTTCGCCGTTATCGACGCTCTCTAAGCAATATACGACGGGTCCGAAGGTAAGAGCCGTTCTACCGACGTTTGCGCGAACGCGAGGATCGGAACAAATAAATTTAGCTTTTATATTAAAATCGAGCGCGATATCGAAAGCTTTGTTCACCGAAAGGGTAACGTATCTATCTTTTATTTGAGGATTAACCTTTATTCCGTCTACGATAACGCTAAAATTATTGCACCATTCCGGAACGCGCAAACATATCGTATTTGCAGAATAATCTTCGCAAGAAATATTAACTTTACCCGTTAGGGCATATTCCCCTTTTATAGATAATTCGCCGAAAGAAGTATCTATTTTAGACGGAATATATTGTTCTACGGTTAAACCGTTTTCCTCTTCGTAACAAATCGTTTCGGGAAACATTGCAAAAAATCTGTTTATGTTAGGCGGGCAACAAGAACAACCGAAAACTTCCGACCGAGAATATACCGGCAACCATTCTTTATTCTCGTCAGAAACGGCTTTTTCTCTTCCGTATTCTTCTAACGCGATTTCTAACGGATTGGTATAGAAAAAGGATTTTCCGTCAAGCGAAGACGACGAAAGGATATTGTTATACAATTCGCGTTCTATAAGCGCGCCGTATTTCGCGTTTTTTTCTAATTTACGCATACGCATTGCAAACAAACAAAAAGCTATCGCGCAGCAGCTTTCGGAATACGCCGTATTGTTGGGTAAATCGTAAGGAACGGTAAAACTTTCGGTAGTATGCGTGCTGCCTACGCCGCCCGTTATATACATCTTGGTTTCGGTAATATCCTTCCATACGTTATCGAGCGAAGCCTTTAATCGCTTATCGCCGTTTTCTAACGCCATATCCGCAACGGCACTGTATAAATAAAGCGCTCTTACGCAATGTCCGCTTGCGATTTTCAGTTCGTAAATCGTTTGGTCGTCTTGGCAGCCTTCAGCGTTTGTTTTATAAATATACTCGTCTTTAGAATTATTGCCGCGTAAGGTTAAAAATTTTTCAGCCATACTTTTGTATTTTTCTTTACCCGTATAACGCCATAACTTAAAAAGAGCAAGCTCTATTTCTTCATGCCCCGGCGTTTGAAAAGCGGCGGTATTTTCGATAAAAAAGGCGCGTTCTATACAATCGCAATTTTTTTCCATAATGCTTAAAAACTTGTTTTTACCCGTTGCGTGGTCATATGCGATAGCCGCTTCTATAAGGTGCCCCGTGCAATAAAGCTCGTGATAATTTCGATTTTTATAAATCAGTTCGGGTGCTTTTTGTTGAAAATACGGATTAAGATATCCGTCCTCTCGTTGCGCGTTAGACATACAGTCTATAAGCTCGTCTATAAACCTCTCTTCTTCGGCAAACTCTTCGCGACGGTTTTCCATAAGATAAGCAACGGCTTCTATCCATTTAGCCACGTCCGAATCGTACACCATATCTAAATGCTTACCCGTTTTCAGATAGTTAAAACGTAACGCGTCAAAACGAGCCGTATCTTCAAAACGAGCTTTTACCGCGGCAATCGATACGTTTTTATTAAGATTATATCTGTCACGCCAAAATCCGCCCTCTAACTTTACGCAAGAAAACGGTATAAACCCTTCTTTTTTCATAACCATACCTCTTTTTATTGACTTTATATAAAAATTATAATATATTTATATCGTAAGCACAATGCAAAAAAACTTTATAAAGTGATAAAATCCGATATGATTACTATTAACGGCGTTAATTTAGAATATTTGTATATGGGGCTTTTTAACAGCGAAAAGCCGTGGATTCACCCGACGGTTACCATCGATTCTTACGAAATAATTTTGGTGCTTTGCGGCACAGTTAAATTGAGAGAAGACAAAACGGAATATTCGCTTAAACGCGGTGATATGTTGCTTTTAGATAGAAACGTAGAACACGGCGGAACGGAAGTAAGCGTCGGAAATACTGACTTTTATTGGCTACACTTTTATTGCAACGATATTAAAAAACTTAATTTGCCTAAGCTAATTTCTTCCGACTTAATAATTGCCGAACGCGTTATGAAAGAAATTATGCATTTACAAAACGTTTCAAAACCGCTTTGCGAACTTACGCTTGCTAAATTTTTGTTAGAAACCACCGAAAAGCGCGAATATAAAAACAAATACGCCTTTGAAATTGCCGAGTATATCAGAATAAACAGACATTTACCGTTAACCGTTAACGACGTTTCGTCACACTTCGGATATAACCCCGATCACCTTTCAAGACTGTTAAAAAAACAATTCGGCACGGACGCTAAAACAATGATTATCAATAGGCGGTTAGAATATTTAGAATCGCTTTTGATAAACACCGATTATACCGTTCGCGAAATTGCGGAAACGGCAGGTTTTGAAACGGAAAATTCTTTTATAAAGTTTTTCAAATACCACACGAACACCACGCCAACGCTGTTTAGACACCGCTTTTTTAACGTCAACATGAATAACAGCTAAAAATTTTTCTAACTAAATTTTCTCTCTAAACTTAATCTAACGGGTATTTTTTCTAAAAGTATAAAGCAACGCACGCTTTCCGATATCGGAAAGCGTGCGCCCTTTTGTATTATTATTTAAATTCTTTTACGTCTGAATTTTTGTACGTAGTAAACCGTATGCGGTATCCGTTTGTTTCTATCTCTTCGCCTTCAAAAACGCAACGCCATTCGGGTTTTTCGTCTAAATTCTCATAAAAAACCTCTGCGCCGCCGTCGGCATCAACTTTTGTCACCAAAACTTCGGAACAATACGGAAGCATCGTTTTATAAAACATAGCGCCGCCTATAACGAAAACGTTTTCGGAATCGTATTTTTTCAGTTCTTCGGCAAGCTCTAAAAGGTTTTGAACGACGATACAATCGTCACGCTTTTCTCCTCCGGGGAAAAGCACTATATTCGTTCTTTTTTTAAGCGGTTTTCCGCCGGGGAAAGACTTTAGCGTATTAGAACCCATAACCACCACTTTATCTAACGTAGCCGCGCGGAAAAACTTCATATCTTCCGGCAACTCGAACAACAGCCCGTTTTTCTTGCCTATTCCCCATTTTTTATCAACTGCAACTATAGCTTTCATTAGATTGCCACCTCGAACTTTTCTTCTAATTTATTAAACTTATAATCTTCTAACTTAAAATCGTCTACGGTAAACTTATAAAAATCTTTAACGTCCGGATTCATTATGAGTTTAGGCGCGTCGAACTGCGGGTTTTCTAACATCTTTTTAACTACGGGGATATGTCTGTCGTAAATATGCGCGTCGGCTATTACGTGAACCAACTCGCCAACCTTTAATCCCGAAACCTGAGCCAACATCATCAAAAGAACGGAATACTGCACGACGTTCCAATTGTTTGCGACGGCAACGTCGTTGCTTCTTTGATTGAGAATACCGTTAAGCGTATCGCCCGATACGTTAAACGTCATAGAATACGCACAAGGATATAAATGCATTTCGTGTAAATCTTGAAAGGTATATATATTAGTCATTATTCTACGCGAGTGAGGATTGTTTTTCAAATCGAACAACACCCTGTCTACCTGATCGAATTCCCCTTCGGGATAAACGTGTTTAACGCCAAGCTGATAACCGTAAGCCTTACCTATAGAACCCGTTTCGTCAGCCCAACTGTCCCATATATGAGAATTAAGATCGTTTACGTTGTTGGATTTTTTTTGCCAAATCCACAAAATCTCGTCTATTGCCGATTTAAACGCAGTTCGGCGAAGGGTTAGAATAGGAAATTCTTTCGTAAGGTCATACCGATTGACTATACAAAACTTTTTTACCGTATGCGCCGGCGTGCCGTCAAGCCATTTAGGTCTTACGGGATAATCGGTATCCCACACTCCGTTATCGATGATATCATTGCAATTTTCAATAAAAACTTTATCTGCGTAACTCATTATTTTCTCCCGTTACTATTTATTTTCGTCAGTTTGTTCGCCGTAAAGCGGTGTATTCTGAAAAGCCAAAAGCTTAAATTCCTTAGGATTGTTTCTTATTATATAATCTATATAAGAGCAAATCATTTTGCCGGTCAAAGCATAGCCCGATGGAGATAAATGATTGTGCAAATAAAACGCTTCTCTAAAATCCGCGTCGTTATAATCCGGACCGTATTTTAAGAGATCTATAACGAATGTATGAGAAAAAATCTCCGCTAAACGATAAAACGCTTCGGCAAGCCGTTCGTATTCTTTATTAAAGTTTTCTACGACAGGGGGCGTAACCAAAAAGAATTTCGCGTCGGGAGAAATCTTTTTATACCGCTGAATTATTTTTGCATAATACCCGACAAAAGTTTTTGCGTTCTTTTCGCAATCCTCAAGGTTGACGTCCGATATTTCGCCGAAAGCTAAATCCCCCGTGTAAATTTGATTTGCGTCGTTTACGCCAAGCGCGATAATATAGGCGTTTGCCTTTACGTCTTCGTTCCAAAATCCTTTAGAATCGGCGAAGAAATCGCAATACCCTTTAGCGGTCATTCCCCCGCGCGAATAGTTATAAACCTTTATCCCTGCGGCGCGAGCCATAAATTGCCCCCAAGAATAATCGTACATATCGTGATAACAAACGTTTCCGTCTTTATCAATACGTTCGAACTCACCCGAAGAAAGGCTGTCGCCGATACAAACGACGGTTCTCAATAAAGAACAAAATCCGCCGCCCTCTAATATATTATCAAGCGGTTTTTCGCCGTCGTTTTTCAAAAATTTTCTTATATCCATAAATAACTCTCCGTATTTACACGATTAAAATGCGTCTTTAGTTTGTTTTTTCCATCTGTTCGCGATAAATTTAAGCACGATTTTACGCGGTAGAATTTTAATTAAATAATATAACAATCGGTTAAAAAAACCTGGGATATATTTTATTTTGTTTTTATCCGAAGCTTTAACGCTCTTTTCCGCGACGAACGTCGGCGTTTTGGCGGACAACTTTCCCCATAAGCCTTGTCCTTTTATATCTGCGATAACGTCGGGACGGGTATACACGCCGCCGGGGAGAACCGTCGTTACGTTCGCTTCGCCCTTAAGTTCGTAATGCAACGCGGTAAAAAAGTTGGTAAGCATAGCCTTTGTTGCCGAATAAACGGCAAAATACGGCATAGGCGACGCGCCGGACATACTGCTGACGGTTATAATCCTACACTTGCCGTCCGCCCTCCGTTTTAAAAGCGCGTGAGTAATATAAAGCGTCGCTTCCGCGTTAACTTTTATTTGAAACAATAACTTTTCTTCCGTGTAATCGGCAAAGGTTTTTTGTATATCAACACCCGCAACGTTGATTATGCCGGAAAAAACAATGCCTTTTCCGTCCGCATACGTCAGCATAGTTTTTATCGCGGCGATATCGGTTAAATCACAAGCATAAATCTCGCAAACTACGCCGTATTTTTCTTGCAAGGCGGTTTTGAGTTTTGTTAGTTTATCATAACTTCTGCCCGTTATAAACAGCTTTGCGCCGCGCAGGGCGAAAGCCTCGCAAAAAGCTTTGCCTATCCCTCCCGTTGCGCCGCTGATAAAGATATAACCGTTACCGAAATCGTTAAGCTTTTTCATTATGCGTTATGAGTGACAAGCTTGCTGTTTACGCCGCGTACCATACCTAGCTTGCCCGATAATCCGTTAAGAATTTCGTTAGGCGCGTCAAGCACCACGCTTATGACGTTTACGTTTTTATCTTTATAAGGAATACCCATTCTGCCGATAACGTATTCTCTGAAATCGTGCAACAGCGCGTTAACTTTTTCTACCGCTTCGTAATCGGAAATAACCATCGCTATAACGCCTATTCTACCGTCCTTCATATCGCGCTCCTTATGTTTTGATATATTGTAGCACAATTTATCGAATTAAGCAATCGTTACAACGATTTTTTCGCAAAGGAAAGCTAAGCTTTGTAGCTCTATAATCTTAACGGCAAAATTCTCCGTTTTTCATACTTGCGCGAAGTTTTTCTATCGCCTTTTTTTCAATCCTCGATATGTACGAGCGAGAAATTTTTAAAAACCTTGCCACTTCTCTTTGGGCGTAGCTGCGCTCGCCTTTTAGCCCGTATCTTAAGCATAACACGGTGTATTCCCTTTCCGTAAGCACTCCCTTTATAAACTGCAAAAGTTTTTCTCTTTCTATGCCGCAATCCACTTCCTTAAAAACCGAATCTTCTTTTTCGTATAAAAGGTCCATAAGGGTAAGCTCGTTTCCGTCTTTGTCGCTACCGACGGCGTCTGATAGGTATACGTCGTTTTTATGTTTTTTATTAGAACGCAGCAGCATAAGAATTTCATTTTCTATACATCTTGCCGCAAACGTTGCCAAAACCGTGCCTTTATCAGGCTTATAAGTGTTTACCGCTTTGATTAACCCTATCGATCCTACAGATATAAGGTCGTCGGTTTCGGCTGCGCCGTTATATTTTTTTACTATGTGCGCAACAAGCCGCATATTGTGACTTATAAGCTTATCTCTTGCTTCTTTGCTACCTTTTTCCATTTCCGCAATGGCAAGCCTTTCTTCTTCGCGTGAAAGCGGTTTAGGGAAAGAACTCCCCGATATAACCGTTCCCGCAAAAAAAGTCAGCTTTCCCAAAAGAAAAAACAACGCGTCTAAAAACATTAACCTCTCCCGTTAGATTTATTTTGAAATACACATACAAAAGCAAAAACTGCTTTTATTTTTTCGTCATTAAAAACGATTACCCACCCCTTCGTTATAGTTGGCATAAAAGGATATTATCTTGTCATTTTAATAAGCCGCGTGATAATCCCTTTTTTTCTAAACTTACACGTTACCGTCCGTCATTATAACGAGCGTTGAAAAAAGCGACGCGGTAATCGCCGCCGTAGCGGCAATGATAAAAGCACTTCAAACAAAATCCGTTTACTTTTGTATAACTTATGCCGATATAAAAACGCTAATACCTTTTGGCAAGTCCTTTTTTTAAAATCGGCGTCATAAAGCGGTTGACAAATTAAATTTACGCGATATAATATGCAAGGCGTTTGGAAATAAATAAAGGAGGTATACGGCAATAACTTGTTTTTATATATCGGCTTTTAACCCGTTTTACGGTAGACTGACCGAAAGAGAAAGAAAAACAGTCAAAAAAGATATCTCCTTTTAAAAAACGGAGGTACGAATATGAACGGCATTGTAGATTTTTTTTACGGCTACGGCTTTATATCTCTTATCGTAACTCTTATTGCAACCGCCGTGGGAGTCCTTTCAGAATTACTTTTGAAAGATAAACTTTCCGACGGCATAAGAGATATAATCCCAACCGTAACGGCGATTATCGCGGAGATTGTTGCAAATATGCTTTTTATCGAAAAAGCAATGATTTTTAACGCAAACGCGTTATATGCAGGCATAATTTGTGGCTCGGTATCAACGGCGGCGTCTGCTTTTATAAACAAAATTATAAAAGGCAAGGTTTCCGCTAAAGACGTAACCGAACTTATTTCGGAACTGTTATACGGTTTTATCGAAGGTGAAAAACGCGCCGAAACAGTTAACGCGATACTTTCTGCAACAAAAGACGAATCGGGTGAACGTCTTAATTTGCTTATAGAGCGTTTGATAAAAGAAAACGGTGTTTCGGGAATTTCCGAATCAAAAGCAAAAGAAATAACCGAAAACATCATCGCGCTTTTAGCAACTCTAAAAAAAATAAATTAAACGTATTATCGCCTAAAAACAACCCGTTAACGTTCAAGAATAAAACCCGACTTTTAAATAGTCGGGTTTTATTCTTGAAAATCCATTGATAAATTTTTTTATATATGCTATACTGATTATGCTAAACAAATTAAATATACTAAATACAAATTTTAGGGGCTGCTTTAACCTTTTATTTCATTAATTTTAATAAATTCCGTAAAAACGTAAATTTCATAAATAAGATGAATGCAAAAAAATCGTCCTCTTTTATACTTTAGATTTGTTTGGTAACAATCGAAGTTTACGTTTTCAATGCGTTTGCTTCGGTTGACGCACTTTTTATTTTAAGAGGTTTTTATGAAAAAGAGGGTTTCAAATGAAGAAGTAGCGCAAGCTATAAATATAATAGCGGAAAAAATCCGTAGCGATTTAGACTATAACTTTAGAGTCGCGCAAAGTCAACTTCAAATAGCAGAAAACGATTTAGTAGATTCGTTAGACGAAAAACAAAAAAAATTATACGAAGAGTTCGCAAAAAAAAGAAGCGAATTTTACGAAATCGCAAAAGAGATTTATCAAAGAAAATTTTAGTTATAACAACTATCGCGTTATACCTTATCTAGGGTATAACGTTTTTTTATTTAAATAATCACGCCGCGGATATTAATTTTATATTCATGCGCGGTATAAAAAGATTATAGATAACCGTTATCGCAAGCTTTATTTAGTATATTTTTTGCTTTTAGCTTAATACTATTTGCATGAATTTTACCGACTGCTATCAAAAAAATCTAAACGAGCTTAAGTCTTTATTAAACTCCGACGACGTATCTTTTGTAAAAATAAAAGCGGGCGCGTCCGACGCCACGATTATATTTGCAAACGACCTTGCGGATAAACGCTCTTTAGGCGAATTGGTTCTCGCTCCGCTTGCAAAATTGAGCGGAACGCCCGACGAAGATACGCTTTCAGCCGCAATATTCAGCCCCGATAAAAAAACAGAAACAGATATAAAAGCCGTAGCTTTTTCGGTTGCCGCCGGTAACGCCGCGATATTAGTTGACGGAATAGACAAAGCGTTTACGTTAGGGCTTACTAAGTTTGAAAAACGCTCTATTGCCGAGCCGCCGACCTCTACCGTTATAAAAGGACCGAGAGAGGGTTTTGTAGAAAGCTTGCCCGTAAACGTAAGCTTGCTTAGGCGCAAGCTAAAAACGCCCGAACTTAAAGTAGAAGAAATCAAATCGGGTAAATATTCGCAAACGCAAATCGCGCTGTGTTACGTAAACGGCATAGTAAACGAAAACCTTGTTAAAGAAGTCAAAGAAAAAATAACCGGCATCGGAATCGACGCCATTTTAGACTCTTCATACGTTGCTAAATTTTTAGGCGGACATAAAACTTCTATATTTAAGCAAGTCGGGAACACCGAAAAACCCGATATCCTCGCGTCGAGGATACTCGAAGGCAGGGTTGCTATAATCGTAGACGGTTCGCCGATAGCGCTTACCGTGCCGTATCTTTTAATCGAAGACTTTCAAAGCCCCGGCGATTATTACAGTTCTTCTTACAGCGCGACCATAGCGCGAATGATAAGACTTTTTGCGGTGTGCCTTTCTATACTTTTACCCGCTTTTTTCGTATCGGCGGAGCTTTTTCATTTACAGCTTATTCCCCTCTCCTTTTTGCTAACGATAGTAAACAGCATAAAAGGAATCCCCTTATCCCCGTCTTACGAAATGTTCTTTACGCTTTTGATATTTGAAATTCTTAACGAAGCGAGCGTAAGAATGCCAAAATACGTCGGAATGGTAGTATCTATAGTAGGCGGTTTGGTTTTAGGCGAAACCGCAGTAACGGCGGGCGTTATCTCTGCGCCGGCGCTTATGATTATAGCGCTGTCAGGCATATGCCTTTACACCGTGCCCGAATTAGAACAGTCTTTTTCTGTATTACGACTTTTATTTTTAGTAATCGGCGGTTCGTTCGGCGCGTACGGACTAATCTTGTTATCGGCAATCTTTTTAGTTTATATCACATCTTTTGAAAATTTTTCCACTCCTCTTGCAGCGCCGTTTTCTCCGCTAGTAATAAAAGACATTAAAGACGGTATTTACAGAGGATTTTTCGCCGAGCAAAATTTGCGACCGCTGTCGCTTAAAAACGCTAACGCAAGACGAATTAAAAAGGAGAATAAAAATGATTAAAAACAGCTTAAAATCGCGGCAAATTTGTTTATTTTTTATTGCGTTTGCTCCGGCGATAAAGTTTTTTATGTTGCCAAGCGTAATAGCTTCCGTAGCGGATCGCGACGAATGGCTTTGTTGTATTGCTAATATTTTGCTTGATTTTATAACTCTTGCCATACTTATCAAAGCTTGCAGAAATTCTCGCACGGATTTTTTCGGACTGTGCGAAAAAAACTTAGGCAAAACAGGCGCTCGCGTAGTGTACCTTTTATTTGCGGCTTACTTGGTTATAAAAGCATACGTGCCTATTTCGGAACAGCGCGACTACGTAGAACTTACGCTTTATACAACCCTACCTTCGGTTTTAAATTTCACCCCGTTTATGCTGCTCGCTTTTTATTTAGCGCAAAAAAAACTGCGAATAGTCGGAAGACTAGCCGATATCGTTTGGTTTCTCGCCGTAACGGGTTATTTGCTTATGTTTGCCGTTTCTATACCGAACGTAAGCCCCGAAATGCTTTTACCGATAGGCAAAACTCCGTCGTCAAAACTTATAAAGGGGTGTTTTTATTCTTTAAATTGGTTTGGCGACTGCGTTTATTATTTATTTTTTATCGGCAGGTACGAACACAAAAAGGGCGATACCGCTAAAATATTATGTTCTTATTTATCGGCTGCTTTTACAGTGCTGTTGTTCGTAACGATTTTTTACGGAACTTTTTCATCTATCGCCTTTCGTCAGCGCTATGCGTTAACCGAAATGTCAAAATACTCTACGGTAATAAACAACGTGGGAAGATTCGACTATTTAGCGATATTCTCGTTATTGCTTGCGGCGGCTTTTTCCGCGGCGTTTCCGTTATATTTTGCAAACTCGCTTATAACGAAGGCTATTCCCTTTAAAAATAAAAAGCTTATAACCGTTATATTCTTTGCTATTTACACCGCGTTTTTAATCGGCGCAAAAGAATACAACGCGAGTATCGAAAGCTTTGCTCGCGAATACGGAGGGTATTTGTTTTTATTTTTCGGAAATATCTTTCCGTTGCTCATTGCGTTCTTTTCGGTTAAGGAGGGAAAAAAGATTGAAATACGTTAAAGCAAAACTAATGATTGTAGCGCTGTTTTTAATTTTCGTTTTTTTCTTTTCAAACGATTTTGGGCTAATCGATATAGAAAAAACCGCAATAATAACCGCTGTTGCACTAGATTCCGCCGACGGAGAATACGAAGTTGCCGCGCAAATCGCCGTTCCGGAAGCGACCGACAACAATTCTGAAAATAAAAAAGCGCAAATTTCAGGCAAAGGCGGAACAATCGGCGCTGCAATAAAAAACATCGGCGATAGAACGGGGTGGTATCCTAATCTTCAGTTTTGCAACGTAATTATCGTTGGCGAATCGCTCACAAACGACAACGTTTTAAGAGTTCTCGATTACTTTTCTAAAACGCTTAGAGTGCAAGATTCCGCGTTGGTTATAACCACTAACGAAAAAGCCGCGGACTTGCTTAAAGCGTCTACCCCGTTAGACAATATTTCTTCATTCGCGTTGCAAAAGATTCTGCTAAAAAACCCCGGCTTTGACAGCGACGTTGCCGAAACCGATATAAAAAGCTTTTGCATAGACTATTACTCTGAAAGCGAATCGTCGTTTATGCCTCTTGTAAGCCTAAATCTTCAACAATCGGGTTCGTCGCCCGACGGCAATCCTCAAGGCGGAAACGGAGCGGGAGGAATTGCCGGAGGAGGCGCCGCGTCATCCGAAGGCAACGGCAGTACGCCGACTAACGGCAACTGCCTTTTTAACGCAAGCAAAACGGCGCTGTTTTATAAAGGCATAAAAACGGGCGAACTCAACGAAGAACAAACGCTTGTATTCGGCGCTCTAACCGATAATTTCAAAGGAACGTCGGTTATACTGAAAGACGTTAAAACCGACGGCGAAAAACGAAATTTTTTAATAACGGTGTTCCGCTGTTCGCCTAAAATAAAAATAATCGCGAACGAACAAAATCTTATAGCGAAAATCACTCTCGATATTTATTGTAAAATCGTAGATCAAAACGCCGAAAAATCTGATTTAACCTATTCTAAAAACGTTCCACTCCCCGACGCGGTAAAAAATAAAGCCACAGAGTTTTTCACTTCAAAGATAAGCGAGCTTATTCAAAAATCGAAAGACAGCAAATGCGATTTTCTTTTTCTAAAACGTAAGCTTTATCATACCGCATATAAACATTATGCAAGATACAAAGATAATTTTTTCTCCGTATTAAAATCTGAAATAGAAGTTACCGTAACGGGGCAAAAATAATTTGTTTTTCTTTTTTGTCCTCCCTTACCCGCCTGTCTATCGTATATTTATACACAATAAAAATCCACTTGTGAATTGTAACACGACCAAATAGGTTGATAAACATTTAAAATTGCATATAAACCATTTGTGTGTTTTTTACACGTCGCTACAACTCTTTTTTACCACACGCTAAGCGTGTGGTAAAAAAGATAGCAAATAACAATATGCTATCTTTTTTTGTATAGTGCTTTAAGCGTACAAACCGACCTATCGAACGATTTGCCTTAAATAATTTTATAAAATATATCTTTAGCCGTTTCGTTAAACGGCGTTTATCATACGTTATAACGCCTTGTATAATCATAACTAAGCGTAAAACACATAGTTTGCACGTAACCTAAAAGGGTAGATTGACGGCGTACCCGTTAACGGGCGTCGTAATCTAACAAATGAATGACTATCTCGGGCAGCCGTTATGTCGTAGCTGCCTTTTTGTAAAAAAAAGATAACAAATAATAATTTGCTATCTTTTTTATCTTTGTTTAATTCTCTATAAAAGCACGCCTTAAGCAGCTAGCACGCTTGATTATACAAGCTCTATAATAACAACTTCGGCTGCGTCACCCTTACGGGGTCCTAACTTATAGATTCTGGTATATCCACCGCCGTTACCGTTATTTTCTTCTTTGCGAGCAGCGTATTTGGGCGCGTATTCGTCAAAGATTTTTTCAATAAGCGGGCTTTTTACGGCTTTGGTTCTCTTCTTAAAGTCGGGTTTGCTTTCTTTAAAGCCTTTAACCTCTTGAAGATCGTTAACCATAGTAATGATTTTTCTTCTTGCGTTAAGCTTTTTAACGCCGTCTTTAATAAGAGTTTTTTTGGTTTCTTTACCCTTAGCGTCAACTACGGTTTGTTCTTCTTCTACGGTATCCGTATAAGAATTAACAGCAAGAGTGATAATCTTAGCAACGTAAGCTTCAACAGCTTTAGCTCTTGCTTCGGTAGTTTCTATCTTGCCGTGCCATAAAAGCGCGGAAGCTTGATTTTTAATAAGCGCCATTCTTTGCGTAGCGTTCAATCCTAATTTCTTTGCCATTTTCTTAATCCTCCTTGTCCGTCAATTTCAAGCCGTAGCTTTCGAGCTTATAAATAACCTCGTCGAGAGATTTTTTGCCGAGATTGCGGACTTTAAGCATATCGTCTTCGGTTTTTTTGGTTAAATCTTCTACCGTATGGATATTCGCTCTCTTCAAGCAATTATAAGAACGAACGGACAAATCCATTTCTTCGATAGTCATTTCGAGTATTTTCGTTTTCTTATCCTCTTCGGGCGGAACGAGTATTCCTATATTGCCGACTTCCGACAAAGAAACAAACATTTTGGTGTGTTCTTCTAAAATCTTAGCGGCGAGAGAAACGATATCTCTGCCGGAGAACGCTCCGTTCGTCCAAATTTCGAGAGTAAGCTTATCGAAGTCTACGCTTTGTCCTACACGCGTTGCAGAAACGTTATAGCTAACCTTTTTGACGGGCGTATAAATACTGTCAATCGCGATATTATCAATGATATCGGTCTTATGCTCGTTGGCGGATTGATATCCTCTACCCTTGCCAACGGTAAGTTCCATATCGATTTTGCCGCCTTCGTCAATGGTACAAATATAAAGATCGGGGTTAAGAACGTCTAATTCGGCGTCGCAAGAAATATCACCCGCTTTAACGATAGCAGGTCCTTCTTTAACAAGCTTAACCGTTTTCTTATAATCTCTATCGAGGCACGTAGATTTTATAGCCACGCACTTTAAGTTTAAGATTATTTCAGTAACGTCTTCTTTTACCTTAGGAATAGCAGAAAACTCGTGCTTTATTCCTAATTCTTCCGAAAACTTTATGTTTTGTATCGCTACGCCGGGGAGCGCCGAAAGAAGTATTCTTCTTAAAGCGTTACCGAGCGTTAAGCCGAAGCCTTTTTCTAAAGGTTCTACGACGATTTTCGCGTAACTTCTGTTTTCGTTTTCTTCCACTGCTATTTTTGGCATTTCAATTTCCATCATAAGAAATTTACCTCCTTAAAAAATAGTTCCGATATAGTTCCGAACGGGAATTCTTAACTCGGCGTGGAAAACCAAAGCTTTCCCCCCGAACGGAACCAACGGAATAAAATATTTAATTTTTGCTTTATTTTTTGAATAATCCTTAATTATTTGGAGTACAACTCGACGATCATATGCTCTTTTATAGAGATGTCGATATCTTCTCTTTCGGGATTAGCAAGAACCTTACCTTCAAGCGTTTCGGGATTAAACTCAAGCCATTTGGGCATAGCGCCAACCTTCATTGCCTTGATTTCGGTAAAATACTTGTTGTCTTTTTTATTTTCCTTTACGGAAATAACGTCGCCCGCCTTAACGCAATAAGAAGCGATATTTACGGGTTTGCCGTTAACGTTGAAATGAGCGTGCGTTACAAGCTGACGAGCCTGCGAACGGGAAGCACCGATACCCATTCTGTAGATAACGTTATCCAATCTCCTTTCTAAAAGAGATAACATATTATCACCGGTGATGCCTTTCATTTTATCGGCTTTCTCGTAATATTTTCTGAATTGTCCTTCTAAAACCCCGTAAATTCTCTTGCATTTTTGCTTTTCGCGAAGTTGCAAGCCGTATTCGGAAACTTTCTTTCTGGACATACCATGCTGTCCGGGAGCAACGGGTCTTTTTTCAAACGCGCATACGCCCTTAAAACATCTTTCGCCTTTAAGGAAAAGCTTTGCGCCTTCGCGTCTGCATAAACGACATTTAGATTCGGTATATTTAGCCATTTTTCGTATCCTCCGTTATACTCTACGTTTTTTGGGCGGTCTGCATCCGTTGTGAGGAATGGGAGAAACATCGGATATGAGAGTTACTTCCATATCGCAGTTTGCCAATGCTCTAATAGCGGATTCTCTGCCCGCGCCGGGACCTTTAACGTAAACCTCTACCTGACGCATACCTTGTTCTCTAGCAACCTTGCCGGCAGCTTCCGCAGCCATTTGAGCAGCGAAAGGCGTGCTTTTTCTAGAGCCCTTAAATCCTAAAGATCCTGCGCTAGACCAAGATACGGTGTTACCTTGAAGGTCGGTAATGGTAACGAGCGTGTTGTTGAACGACGCTTGAATATGAACTTGTCCTTTATCGA
>CAZXOQ010000006.1:0-24396 GCA_964642415.1 uncultured Christensenella sp.
AATTATATAATAGCTTAAAAATATTTTCAAGTATTTTTCCTTGCTATAGGTGATTTAAAATAAAAAAAATCTTTCAAAAATTATAAAGACTATCAAAATTTTCGTCCGAGTTAACGGCATAATCAAAATGTTAAATAAATAGTAAATAAATGATATGTTTTTCACTTGTGTTTCTTTCTTTCGAGTGATAAAATAAAAAGAAGATTGTTTTAAGATTGCGTTTCGTTTTATATGCTGTTTTACGGAGGAATAATTAAAAATGAGAGCCGGAGAAGTTGATTTAACCAAAGGTTCGTTGCTTAAAAAAATGATAATGTTTGCTTTGCCCGTTATCGGGGTAAACGTTCTTCAGCTTTTATTTAATACTGCCGATATGGTAGTTGTCGGTAGGTTTTTGCCGGAAGAAATTTCTACAGCGGCAGTCGGCGCGGTGGGCGCAACAACACCCGTAATTAATCTTATGATCGGTTTGTTTACGGGGCTTTCCGTCGGGGCGAACGTTATCGTTGCGCGTTGCGTCGGAAGCTGTGACGAAAATAAAGCAAAGCGCGCGGTCGGCGTTTCGGTTGCGCTAAGTCTTGTGGCGGGGCTTTTTCTTGCTACGGTCGGCGTTTTTTGCGCAAGATGGATTCTTACGCTTACAAATTGCAAAGCGCAATTGCTAGATATGGCAACCGATTATCTGACCATATACTTTATCGGAATGCCCGTTATAATGTTTTATAATTTTTCGGCGGCGGTTTTGCGTGCAGTAGGCGATACGTTTAAGCCGTTTATATTTCTTCTTGCGGGCGGGGTTTTAAACGTCGTTTTAAATATTATTCTCGTTGCGGGTTTCGGTATGACGGCGGACGGCGTTGCTATCGCTACGGTTGCGTCAAATGCGGTTTCGGCGACTTGCTGCTTTATTACTATGTTAAAAAGCAAAGGTTATTGCCGTTTAGAAATAAAACAAATTCGCTTTCATAAAACTGAAATAAAAGAAGTTCTTCTTATCGGTATTCCCAGCGGAATTCAATCTATGTTGTTTTCACTGTCAAACGTTATAATTCAATCGGCGGTAAATTCTTACGGAGATATTGCTACCGCGGGCAATTCTGTTGCGCAAACGATAGACAGTTACGTTTATACAACTACGTATAGCTTTGCTATTTCGGTTTTGTCTTTCGTAAGCCAAAACCTCGGCGCGGGAAGAATCGATCGCGTAAAGAAATCGCTTTTCACGACAATAGGGTTGGTTACCGTTATCGGGGCAACCGTAGGTACTGTCGCTGCGCTTTTAGGCAGAACGCTCGGTTTGGCGATTCGCCCGGATCAAAGCGTTGTTGATATGGCAATGAAAAGGTTATATATTCTCGCGCCGACTTACTTTTTGTGCGGTATTATGGATACTTTTGCATATACGATGCGCGGTATGGGCAAAAGTTTAACGTCAATGCTAATAAGTCTTTTCGGCGCGTGTCTTTCAAGAATCGCTTGGATATACGCGGTGAAAGCGATTTTCCCCGGCCAAATTATATGGATTTATATTTCTTATCCTGTAACTTGGGTTCTTACGTCGCTTGTATACGTTGCGGTAATCTTTCCTTTGTTTAGAAAACTTGAAAAAAACGCAAAAGAACAGCATAATGTTTCCGATACAAATTGCAATGCGGTATAAAAAATAGTGTATAAAAAAACATCTCGACGAATCGTCGAGATGCTTTTTATCATTTTGCCGTTAGCTCGTATAAATGTTTTTTATAACTTTCCATCGATTTTATTATAATCTTTACCGCTTCGTCTTTATCGGCAACAACGTCAACGCTGGTATTTTTGTTTTCAAGCTGTTTATAAACCGAAAAGAAATGCTGCATTTCGTCAAAGATATGTTTTGGCAAATCGTGAATGCTTTTATATGTATTATAGTTTGGGTCGGCGTAGGGAATAGCTATTATCTTTTCGTCTACAGACCCGTTATCGTTCATAACGATAACTCCTATCGGATAGCATTTAACAAGACACATCGGAACAAGACTTTCCGAACATAAAATTAAAACGTCTAACGGATCTCCGTCGTCGGCGAGAGTGTGCGGAATAAAGCCGTAATTTGCGGGGTAGTGCGTAGAAGTATATAAAATTCTGTCAAGTCTTAAAAGCCCCGTGGTTTTATCCATTTCGTATTTTTGTTTAGAGCCTTTGCTTATCTCAACGACGGCAATAAAATCTTCCGAAGTAATTCTCGCGCTTTCTATGTCGTGCCAAATATTCATTGAAAAACCTCTTTTTTTTTCATTTTATCATATTTGCTTATTTTTTTCAAGCGTTTAGCGGTAATAATCGATAATGTGATTGACAAGACAATAAAACTATAATACAATTATCGATAGGTTGGTTGTGTTACGGTTAAAAGAATTCTTGCGGCAAATATAGTAAGCGTAAAAGTTTTTTAAATAAAAATAAATAAGCTTTAAATTAAAGCAAATTCTTCTTGACTATTTTTGCTTATAGAGTTAAAATAAATATGGTACTATATGTACAAAAAGTTACATTAGGAGAAATTTTCTTATGATTACTCACGGCACTAAGATCGAAGTCCTTTCGGGGAATTCCAACAAGCCGCTTGCAGAAGCGGTGGCAAAAGAGCTTAATCTTCCGCTTTCAAATGCAGAAGTAGGCAAGTTTTCCGACGGGGAAATAAGTATAACTCTTCCTCAAACCGTCAGAGGTAAAGACGTATTTATTATTCAGTCAACTTCAAACCCCGTTAACGACAATATAATGGAGCTTCTTATTATGATTGACGCGTGCAAACGCGCGTCGGCAGGTCGTATAACCGCGGTTATGCCTTATTTCGGTTACGCCCGTCAGGATAGAAAAGCCCGTCCGAGAGATCCGATTACGGCAAAGCTCGTTGCGGATATTCTTACAAGCGCCGGAGCAAACCGCGTGATGACAATGGATCTTCATGCCGCTCAAATTCAAGGATTTTTCGAAATCCCCGTAGATCACCTTTACGGTGCTCCGCTACTCGCAAAATATTATAAAAACAAGATGGATGGCGATTGGGTTGTCGTTTCTCCCGATATGGGCAGTGTCGGCAGAGCAAGAAACTTCGCTTCACGCGTTGACGCATCAATTGCAATAGTCGATAAACGTCGTCCTAAAGCAAATACCGTTGAAATAATGAACATTATCGGTGACGTAAAGGGCAAAACCTGCCTTATGGTTGACGATATGATAGATACCGCGGGAACAATTTGTCAAGGCGCTGAAGCTTTAATGAAAAACGGCGCGAAAGAAGTTTACGCATGCTGCACTCACGGCGTATTCTCCGGTCCCGCAATGGATAGAATAACTGCTTCTCCCATAAAAGAGCTTCTTGTTCTCGATACGATCGATATGCCTGAAAACGTAAAGAATAACCCGAAGATAAAAATTGCTTCGGTTGCAAAACTTATTGCCAAAGCAATAACCTCGGTTTATTCGGATTCTTCGTTGTCGGCGCTTTACGAAGACTAACGGAACAAATTAAAAGCCGTTTTGAGTGAAAACGGCTTTTACTGTTTTTTAGCCCGAATATTCGGGCAACGCGATTTTTCGCAACGGAGTAAAAATGAAGCTAATCGTTGGATTGGGCAATCCGGATAAAGAGTATAATAACACCTTTCATAATCTCGGATTTGCCGCGGTTGACAAAACGGCTGAAAAGCTTGGCGAAATTTTTTCAACCGAAAAATGCAAGGCTCGTATAGCCGAAGCGCGAGTCGGAACTGAAAAAATATTAATTGCAAAACCGCTAACTTATATGAACCTTTCGGGCGAAAGCGTAAGAGCGTTGTGCTCATACTACAAAATATCCGATAAAGATTTATTGGTTATTTATGACGATTACGATTTAAAAAAGGGCAATATAAGAATAAGAGAAAACGGCTCAGCCGGCACTCATAACGGTATGCGTAATATCATTAAAGAACTTGCTTCTGAAAATTTTATGAGAATAAGAATCGGTTTTCATCCGGAAGGCGACGACGTTATGATTCCTTTAATCAATCTCGTGTTATCGGGTATTAAAGAAGCCGATAAGCCGCTTTTCGATAAAGCGATAAACGCCGCGGCAGACGCAGCCGTTGCATTTGCAAAAGGCGTTTCTATACATGAAATAATGCAAAAATATAACGGGAAGCCTCAATAAAGTTTTACCGAATATGTTTGAAGAACTGATAAAATTAAAAGAAAAAAATAATTCGGTTAACGAATTTGTTCAAAACATCCGCCGTGGTATACCTTCGGCGGTTTTCGGCGTTGGCGAATCTTTTAAAGCGTTTCTTGTCGCATGCGTCGATTTTCCCGTTTTATACGTTGTAAAAGATATGGTGGCGGCGACTTCCGTTGCGGAACTTATAGAACAGTTTTCATCTAAAAAAGTCGTTTATATCCCCGCTAAAGACGAAATCCTTATTTCCGCAAAAGCATATTCTAAAGACATTTTATACGAAAGAATAAAAGCTCTTAGATTGGCGTCAAGCGCAGACGTAGTTGTCGTTACCGCGGAATGTTTAATGCAAAACGCTCCGTTAAAAATCGAAGGGCTAACTATTTCTAAAGACGACGAAATAAGTTTTAACACGGTAACGGAAACACTTGTCAGATTCGGTTATAAAAGGGTAGAATGCGTAGAGAATAAAGGTTGTTTTTCTCTTCGAGGCGACGTATTAGACGTTTTTCCGATAAATACCGAGTTGCCTTTCAGAATAGACTTTTTCGGCGATAACGTAGAAAGTATAAAGAAATTTGACGTTGAAACGCGCACTTCTCTCGGTTTTTCCGATAGCGTTGAAATTTTACAAGCTACCGAGTTTTTATTTACCGAAGAAGATATCGGATTATTTAAAAAGGCTGTTTCTTCCGAACTGTCTAAGGTTAATAAAGAAAACGTTTCCGGGTTAAGACTGCTTGCCGACGAAATTACCGTTGCGATAGACAATTTTGACTTTGACGCATTAGAGCCTTTATCTTCGTTATCTAGTAAATGCGGTGACGTTTTCGGTTTGATTGACAAAAACGCCGTTGCCATAATTGACGAGGCTAAATTTGTTTACGAATCCGCAGGGCTTATCGAAAAAGAGTTTACCGAAAGGTTTAATTCTCTTAGAAAAACGGGCGAAGTTTTTTCTTTTGCCGAAAATAATTTACAAACGAGAGAGTCTTTAACCGAAAAACTTAAAGAATATAAAATTGCCGCGCTTCAAACCCTTTCTACCGCGATACCTTTTTTTAATCCGCTAAAAATTATAAATCCGCAAACGGGCGGTATTTCTAATTATCGATTAGACTATAAAGAGCTTTTTACCGACGTTTCTAATTGGCTGTACGGCGGTTATTCTGTTTTAATAGCTACGGGCGATGTCGATCGGTCGCAAAAGCTTTGTATTGATTTCAGCGATAGAGGAATAGCTTCTTCCGTAGACAAGATTTCAGAGCTTAAAGGAATAAACATTTGCTCGCGCCGATTATCTTGCGGATTTGTCTTTCACGAAAGCAAAACGGTAGTTATCGGTAGCGGAAACCTTTTTGCCAAACCCACCCCAAAAAGAAAAAACAAGCTTAAAACAAAAGGCTTTTTTACCGCACCCGAAAAAGGCGATTACTGTGTGCACGAAACTCACGGTATCGGCAGAGTTCTCGGTAATAAAAAGATATCAACGTCGGAAGGTACTAAAGATTATATTTCGGTTGAATATTCTGGCGGAGATATACTTCATATTCCCGTCGAACAAATGGATATTCTCACCCGTTATTTAGGAGGAGATAAAAAACCAAAACTGTCTAAGATAGGCGGCGTAGACTTTGAAAGAGTTAAAAACGCCGTAAAAGAAAGCATTAAAAAAATGTCTTTCGACCTTAAAAAGTTGTATGAAGAACGCGAAAGCGCGCAAGGATACGCCTTTGTTTGCGACGAAGAACTCGAAAACGCGTTTGCTGCGGCTTTTCCTTTTGAAGAAACAATCGATCAAGAAATTTGCGATTCAGAAATTAAAAACGATATGACAAGCTGTAAAGTAATGGATAGACTTGTTTGCGGCGACGTCGGTTTCGGGAAAACAGAGGTTGCGTTTAGAGCGGTTTTTCGCGCTATTGCAAACGGAAAACAAGCCGCAATGCTTGCGCCCACCACTATTTTAACCGAACAGCATTTCAATACTGCAATCGTTCGATTTAAGGATTTCGGTATAAAAATAGCCGTTCTAAACCGTTTTAAAACGGATAAAGAGCAACGCGCGATATTATCGGCATTAGAAAAGGGAGAAATCGATTTTATTATCGGTACGCACAGGCTGCTAAGCAAAGACGTAAAATTTAAAGATTTAGGGCTGCTCGTGCTAGACGAAGAACAACGTTTCGGCGTTGAACATAAAGAAAAAATCAAGCTTCTAAAAAAGAACGTAGACGCACTTACGTTAACTGCAACCCCAATTCCCAGAACTCTTCATATGTCGCTTTCGGGCATACGTTCTATCAGCGTTATAAACACGCCGCCTAAAAAGAGATTACCCGTTCAAACGTACGTAACCGAAGAAAGCGAAAGTCTTATAAAAGACGCTATATCAAGAGAGATAAATCGCGGCGGTCAAGCGTTTATATTATATAACAGAATAGACAGTATTTTTACTTTTGCCGAACGTTTGCGCTTGCTTATGCCGGAACTTAAATTTACCGTCGTTCACGGCAGAATGGACGAGCGCGCAATGGAAAAAAACGTTATGGATTTTTACGAGGGAAAAACCAACGTTCTTGTTTCGACAACAATAATCGAAAACGGTATAGACTTACCCAAAGCAAATACTCTCGTGGTTATCGACGCGGATAGATTGGGGCTTTCAACTTTATATCAGTTAAAGGGCAGAGTTGGCAGAAGCGATAGGTTGGCTTACGCGTATTTTACCTTTAAAAGGGAAAAAATATTAAGCAGTACGGCATTTGACAGGCTTAACGCCATAATAGAATTTGCCGAAATGGGTAGCGGTATAAAAATAGCCATGCGCGATCTCGAAATCCGCGGAGCGGGAAATATCCTCGGTGCGGAGCAACACGGTCATATGGATAAAATAGGGTACGAGCTTTATTCTAAACTGCTAAGAGAAGAATTAAACGGAAAAGAAGAACGCATACCCGATCTCGATATAAGAGTAACCGCGTTTATCCCCGAAAACTATATTGAAAGCGAAACTTCAAGAATGGACGCTTATAAAGAAATTGCCGAAATAAGTTCGCTCAGTACCGAAAAAGAATTCGTTTCCGAAATAGAAAACGTTTACGGAGCTATCCCGTCGGAACTAAAAAACCTTATTCTTATTGCAACGGTTAAGCTTTTAGCAATGAAAATCGGCGTAAGCGTTATAACCGTTAAAAAGGGCGAAACAAGTTTATCGTTTGATAATTTTAATTCTTTTGCGAACGAAAAACTTGCGCGCGCCATAGATAAATACGGCGAAAACGCAAAAATATCTATGTCAAGCGTACCTAAATTAGAATTTGACGCAAAAGGCAGAAGCAACGAAGTAATGCTTAAACTTTTAAGAGAGTTCTTAGATTGCGTCGTACTTTGACCTAAATTTTGCGCTATTTGGCAAAAAAATAAAATTAAATGCGATTTAAAATAAAAAATCGAATATAAAAACAAAAAAACGATTGCATTTTTCCTCGTTATAGTATATACTTAATAAGGTATAATGAGAAATAACTACTTGGAGAAAACTATGAAAAAAAGATTTCTTTCCGTAATCTCTACGGTCGTTGCTTTAGTATTGAGCGTTGCCGTAATGTCAGGTTGCAACCTTATCACTAAAAACAGTGACCGTGAAATGAACACCGTTGTAGCCACCGTTAACGTTAATACCGAAGAAAACGTTTATAAAAAAGATATGGTTATGGCGTATCTCAGCTACGGCTATTACTACGTTAATTACCAAGGTCTTTCCGCGGCGCAAACGCTTGAACTTATTCTTGATAACCTTATCAATAACAGAATATTGGTTCAAAACGCGATGCAAGAAGCTGAAGATAAATCTTTAATAGAAGATTCTTCTAAAGCAGAATACACCGTAGAAAGATATCTTTCCGCCGATTCTTTAGTGGAAGCAGAATACAATGCGTATAAAAGCATGAACGATATGCTTGACGGCTATGAAGATAACGGAGAGGGTGACGAAAAAGGCGATACTCTTACTCTCACCGTAAGAACCGTTCCCACGGGCGCAACCAACGCAACCGAAGAGCTTACTAAAGAAGATAAAATCGAATACGTTAAAAAAGGTATCAATACCGACGGAAGCGAATCCAGAAGAGACGCTATGAATCAAGTTGTAAAAAGTCTTCAAAACAACGGTTTACTCGGCAGCGAATACAACGGTAAAGATCTTACCAAAACGGAATATTATAAAAATCTTTATAAAAGCTATTGCGAAAACGAGCTTTTAGACGCATACGAAAAAAGAATAGCCGATGAAGCGAGAAAAATCACTTTCGCTGAGCTCGAAACGGAGTTTACCGCTAAAATCGATACTCAAAAAGAATGGAGCAACGAAGAGTTTGTTTCCGCCCTCGGCGAAGCAAAAGCCAGCGATCCTATTCTTTACAGCGCATACGGTTCTTACGGCTACGTATATAACTTATTGCTTGGCGTAAACGATTATCAAAAATCAGAGATAGCCGAGATTAAAACGGACGATCCCGATATAACCGATAGCGAATACGACGAAGCTCGCAATAAAATTTTAGAAAAAATCACCGTTAAAGATCAACGTGCAAGTTGGATACTTTCCGGTTACGATTTCGATTTCGCAACCAAAAAGTTTACCGGCGATTACACTTTTGCTAAAATTAAAGCAAACGAAAACGACGTTGTAAGCAAAAACAGTCTTCCTTTCCAAGGTGACGTAAAAGAACTTAAAGCTAAAACCGATGATGAAAGCGGCGAATACTCCGTTACAAACGTTAAATCTTTCGGATTAGAAGAGTTTATCTCTTTTATGGATAACTACGTTTACGGTGAAGAAAAAGCAGGTGAAACCGCAACCGATAAATGGATAAAGAAAAAAGTAAGCGTTTCAGATACTGTTGAAGAATATTCCGAAAAAATCAACGAGTTGCTTTTCGCATTCTCAACCGATTCGGGTTCTCTTAACACGTGGAAAGGTTACGCGGTTAAACCCGCCGTTGACGGTTCTGATTCTGAAGAATACGTTCAAACATTTGCCGACGGCGCAAGACAGCTTTTAGAATTGGGCGGCAACAGTTATATTATCGTTGCAACCGATTACGGTTATCACGTTATGTTCTATTCCGAACTTATAGGCAACGATTTCGGATATGAAAGCCTTACTTCATATTTAAATAGTCTTTCAATAAGCGATAACGGCGAAGGCTGGTCGGAATATCTTAATAAAATGCTTACCGATTGGGATGATTTTGAAGATACCGATAACTTCCTTTATACTTTCGTTGATTCTTTAACTTCTGCAAAAGTTACCGCAGCTAAGAACGAAGCGGAAACAAAGGTAATAAACAAATACCGTTATGACAGTAAAGATTACGTTACTGTTTACAAAAATTCTTACGCCGATTTGCTCGGTTAATAAATGAATGAAATAATCGGGGGCAAGACTTAAAGTTTTGCCCCTTGATTTTTAGAATTTTTATTTATAGAGCAAATAATAAATTAAATGATACTATATTTAGATACCGAAACAACCGGATTATATCCCGGTAATATTTGTCAGCTTTCGTATATAATGCAAGATAAAAAAGATATCTTTGCAAAAAACTTATTTTTTGCCGTCGATAACGTAGATTACGGGGCGTATTGTGTTCACGGATTATCAGTTTCTAAACTTAAAATCTTATCCGATGGAAAACGTTTTTCAGATAAGATAGCAGAGATTAAAACGGATTTTAATAAAGCCGACGTTGTCGTTTCGCATAACACCGCATTTGATTTTATGTTTTTGCGCGCGGAATTTGACAGGTCTGGTGAAATTTTTTCGACAAACAAAGATTTTTGTTCGATGAAAAATAACGTTTCGGTTTGTAAATTGCCAAAAACGCGCGGTAGAGGATATAAATATCCGAAATTAAACGAACTGTGCAATCGTTTTGCGATAACCGAATATGACGTAATTGAAAAAACCAAGCAACTATTCGGCGAAGATATAAAAGGTTTTCATGATGCAAGGTTTGACACTACTGCGGTTTTTTTAGCCGTAAACGAAGAAATTCGCCATGGATATAATATAGAATTAGAGGACTTTTTATGATTAAGATTGAAACACATTGTCATACGGGCGGTAGCGGTTGTGCCGATTGCCCCGTAGATATCATTGCAAAAAATTATAAGAAAGCGGGGTATGGCGGCGCGGTAATTACAAATCACCTCCAAAAACCTTATTTTGATAATTATATAGGCGATAGCGAAAGAGAAAAATACCGATATTTTTTAAATATTTACCGTGAAACCCACGAAGCATTTACTAAAGAGGGGTTAAAAACCTTTCTTGCTGCGGAAGTCCTTGCAAACGAGTTTTCAGGTCATTCGGAATACATAATTTACGGTTTTAACGAGAAATTTTTGTTTGATAATAAACCCTTATTTTATTATTCACAAGAAGAACTTTTTAGATTATGCGATAAAAATCACGTTTTTATGTATAAATGTCATCCGTTTAGAACGAGAGAATATACGGGCAAACCGGAATTTATGCACGGTGCGGAATCTTTTAACGGGCATTATCACCACGCTAACAATAATACGTTGGCTGAAGGCTTTTGCGAAAAAAACAATCTTATAAAAATGTCCGGCACGGATTATCATCACTTAGATCAGCCGATAACCGCCGGTATATATATTCCGCAAAATATTAATGACGAAACGGCGTTAACCGAATATATTTTTAACAATAACTTTAACAGAATCGAACTAAAAGAAGAATATGAAAACGCTTACAAAAAGCAGGTTGAATTATGCAAATAAGCTTTACAGACGTTCTTGTATCGGTTATATCACTATTACTTATGACGATTCCGGGATTCCTACTTGCTAAATGCAAAATGTTGCCGGAAAAAGCTTCCGAAGCGTTATCTAACGTCGTTTTATACGGTTGTCAGCCTTTTATGATTTTTATGAGTTTTCAGGGTTACAAATACACGTCTGAAATCGGCTTAAATATGCTTACGGTTTTTTTGGTTGCCGTTATTATACATATCATAATGTTTTCGCTCGTTACGCTTCTTTTTAGAAATAAAGAGGATATTAAAACAAAGTCTTTACGATATGCAAGCACTTTTTCAAATTGCGGATTTATGGGCTTACCTTTTTTATCTATGCTTTTTAGGGGAAATGCCGCCGCAGAAGAGGTCCTTATTTACGCGTCGGTTGTTATCACCGTTTTTCACTTAATGAATTGGACGGTAGGCGTGTTTTTTATGACGGGAAGTTTTAAAAATTCCTCAATAAAAAAAATTATATTCAATCCGTGTATTATAGCCGTTATAATCGGCTTTATATCCTTTGTTACTATAAAAGCGCCCTTTACGACGTTAGCACCCGAAAATACATTATTAAGAAATATTTTAGAGAAAATTGCTACTACGCTAAATTATTTGGCAAGCGCGGTAACGCCTCTTTCTATGATAATAATCGGTATAAAGTTGTCAGAAATAAAACTTTCGCGACTTTTTACAGAAAAACAAGCCTACGCTTCGACTGTGGTAAAACTTATAGGAATGTCTTTTATTTCTATTCTTGCCGTTGCATTTTTACCTGTTTCCTCGGCGGTTAAATATGCAATTTTTCTTCTACTTTCAATGCCTAGCGCAACAAGCACTACTATGTTTTCACTTCGCTTCGGCGGCGATGCGGAATTCAGCACCATATGCGTATTGCTTGCAACGATTTTATCGATTATATCGTTACCATTGATGTTTTTGGTTTTTAACGGAGTATTCGGGGTTTCGATTTAGATTTATATAATTCGTAGGTACATTGAAAAACTTTTTTAATTGTGGTAAAAAAATTTATGAATAAATTAGCTAAGTGGTTTATAATAATACTTTTGTTATGCGTTATTTCTTTTATATCGATTTGTTTTTTTGTTTTACTTAAAAACAACGATAATCCCGATATGCCGCAGTTATTCGCTAAACCGATAAACGCCGATTCAAAAATCGGAATATCTTATTCGGTTATCGGTACGACTAAACGTGGCAATCCTCAAAAAAATAAAAACGAAGGGTTATCTCGCTATCCCGTATATGGTCAAACGCTTAATAAATTAGACGGAGAAAGTGACGACGAATTTAAAGAGTTAAAAAAAGCTATATTAAGTGAAAACGCCTATCTTAATGCCGATCCTAACACTACGTTATCAAGCACTTGTTCTAATTACGATTCTTTTGACGCCGACGGTTTTTTGTATTTAAACAAAGAACGCGTTTTAGATGATAACGGAAATCATAGGCAGCTTTATAAACATACCTCGGCTGAAAATATGTATTTTGGCAAGGTAAGCGATAGCGAACGCGCCGTTATAAAACGGATAAAAATTCAACCGCGACAAACGGGTAATTATATAACCGGTTTATACGCTCCGGCGGGGGAAGTTATAAAACTCACTATTTCAGAAAACGATTTAAATAAAGTTGACGGGTTTTACGTGTACGTCGGGGCAACGTTAGCAAACGGGCAAGCAAATAATATTTGGCTTGAAAAGGATTTTAACCGCATGCCCGTTATTGCAAATAAAATGCCCGTAAATAAAGACGTTTGCTCTTACGATGCTAACGCCAAAACGTATACTTGTTATTTCGGTTCTTATCTTGGCGGACCTATTTACGTCGGATCGCCTAACAATAAATATGCATTTCAAGTTGAAATCTCAGGCGGTGTAGAATATCCGCATTTGATTTACGGCTTAACCACCGAAATGGAATACAATCGGCTACTTAAATCTTCGGCTCCGTATTTCGATTTAGAAGTTTTTGATAATTCCGTTAGGTTTTCAGGTCCTAGAGTTTGCTCGGATAAATATTCTTATGCGGAATTATGCAAGGCAGCCGAACTTTGGGATAAAATCGCAATGGTATCTAAACAAGTGCCAACGGGATCTAACAGTTCATACGGCATAGACTTTTTATTTGAACCTTTTGTTGCGGCAGGCGCTGCGGTTGCCTTTGTGGGGCGCAACACCGTAAATTGTCCAACCGATTGGATGGATGGTTGTTTAGATGTAGAAAATTTTGTAAAAAACGGCTCTTGGGGTAATATTCACGAATTTAATCATCACTTTCAAAATTTCGGTTTGCCAAACGGCGGCGAGGTTACTAATAATGCAGTAAGCTTAGTTGAATATTCACTTTTTACTAAAATATCTTCTAACCGCAGTTTAAATGACAACTCGTTTTCGGGTTGGAATATTTATACTGACGCGTCAAGAGTATTAAAAGAGTTAATAAATAAATCCGAAAACGAAAGTGCCGTCCAAGCTCTCGAAGCGTACGCAACTGTTTTACATTCTTTCGGTCAAAACGTTTTTATAAAAGCAACACAAAACGGCAGCGGTGTTGATAATTGGTTTAAAAACTTATGCAACCTAACGCATTATAATTTTTATTACTATTTTACCGAACTTTTGCATCAATCGGTTTCGCCGTCTGTTGCGGAAGAAATAGCGCAGTGCAATTATCCGATGTACGTTCCGGTTGCTTGTATTTATCAAACCGGCGTAAAATACCTTTGCGACGGCGAAACAAAGCATATAACGACAATGCAACCATTTGAGTTTACAACCGAAACGTATGATTTTGACGTAAAATCTTTAATAAAAATTCCAAACGGTTTTACCATAACTAACGTTACCGTCGGAAAGCCTTGTTACGGCGAGATTAAACATCTAAACGGCGATTTATATCGGTTTATTCCGTCAAAAGAAAAGATTTCAGGGGATATAGACGTAACCGTTTCGATAGCAAAAGAAGATAGCGCCTTTGGTGTTAAAGACGTTACGCTTGTTTTCGGATTTAAAAAACAACAACAAAGAATTGCCAACAGAACTACCTATTATTTTGACAAAGACTTGCTTACGACGTTTGAAAACGTTGATGCCGCCGTAGAAAAAAATTATGCGGGCTACACAAATTCCGCTACGTATGAAAGCACGTTTAACGGTAACGAATGTGCCGCCGTATGGTGGAATAGCGAAGGCGTAAAACTAAATTCGATAACCGAATACAATTCTAAAATTTATATTACCGCAAACGATACCTATCGGTTCAGCATTAGGGGAAAATACGCTAATTTATATATTTCGTTAGACGGCAAAAATTATGAATTGGTTGCAAAAGCAGGCACTGAATATAATAATAAATTTGACGTTAGCGTTCAAAACGGAGAATATAAAGATTATCAACTGAACAAAGGGAAAACGGTTTATCTAAAAGCGGTGGTTATGCATGTAGACCTAGAAAGATGCGCCTTTGTTGTGGGTATGGGTGTTGTTACAAACGGAAACGCTTCGCTTGACGATATTACCAAAAAAACAACCGTTTATAACCTAAATTATCAGTTAGAGCAATTTGAATCGGATTATTTATATACAAGAGAATATACCGTATCGGATTTTAAAATAAAAACAAATTCTACCTCTAGCGTCATTTCTACAAACTTTTCACCGTGGGATAATACAACCGAGATCGATAATTTATTCGACGATAATCCGTCTACCTTCATGCATAATAAGAAAGACGAACACGTTACCGAATCTTCTCCGTTTGAAATGACTGTTGATTTAGGCAGGGTAATAAAAGCCAATAAAATAACAATGTACGGAAGATCGTCTAAAACGCAAACCCCGATAAGCTATAAGCTTTACGGCGGAATAAGTCTTGAAAAAATGTCCCATTTATGCGAATATGAAAACGAATCGCTTAAAAACAATTATAATCAAATAGGTTATTTCGATACAGCCGAACTAAGATATTATAAACTTGTCGTTACAAAGACAAACGCAAACTATATTTGTTTGTCTAATATAGAGTTTAGTCTTGATTTTTTAAATTCAAAATTATTCTCTCCCGACGATAAAGCCGCAAATTATTATGGTGAATGGAATATCGATTTCGATTTAACCCCGTTTGGTCATAGTTACAAAACTGCTAACGGTTACGTAGAGTTTGATTTTATCGGTACGCAAATCGCAATCCTTTCAAAAGAAGGTAAAAAAGCCAAATTCAGCGTTTCTATTGACGGTAATAGTGAAACGATTTATGAATTCGACGGAATAGGCGAGCTTATGTTCTTATACGAAAAACTAGAAAATAAACCGCATAAAATAATAATAAAAGCAATAGACGAAATTGATATTACCGCTTTTGTCGTAAAATAATCTATTGCTATTTTTAAAGTCAATAATATTCTTTTTTTATAAAAAACACTCCGACATATAATATCGGAGTGTTTTTGTTGTATAAATTACAGCAAAGTCCTTTTTATAGAGAAAAAAACGCCCGATTTTGGGCGTTTTTCGATATTGGCGGCACGTGCGCCACTCTCATTGAACTTTTGATTGAGTTTTAGCAATAACAGATAAAATGTTTTATGAACGTCTTGTTTAATAGAAAATTAAATTTATTCCTATTTACATAATTCTTTTAGTTTTTGCCAAATTTTAACCATTGCGTAGGTGTCGAGTTCGCAGTATTTAAGCAAATTTTTGCGTGCGACTGTTTGTTCTTCGGGAGGCATATCCTTAATTAAGGGGAAAATCGTCATTGCATCGCCACCGTTATGAACGCCTTCTAAATTATGATAATCGAGTTCCGCGTCGTTTGGAAACATTGCCGGTAAAACGCTTTTAATCGAAAAAGAATTTCCGATTGCTTTATTGTAATAATATCCTTTATGAAACGGTTCGATAAGGTCTTTTATGTTTTTTCTGATTATCATAAGTTTTGTAGACAAATCGGGGAAAAGTTCTGCAAGTTCTTTAATTCTACCGCATTCAAATCCTTTATTATATGCTAAAACACAAGCGTTTTCAGGTATGTCTAAACATAATTGTTTTGCTAAATCACGTCGAGGATCTTTGCCCGATTCTCCTAAAAATTCTTTATGTTTTAATTCTCCGTTTTCGTTTTCGATATAATGTAGCGAGTATTGAAAGGTGATTTGTTGATAAGGTTTAGAGTTCGGATATTCGGGAATTACTAGTTGCATCGTCTCAAAATCTAAAAAGTAAAGCGGATAGGTGAGAGTGCTTAAAAAAGATTCGATGCCGTTTTTATCTATATGTTCGTCAATGTTTTTTAAAACGAAATCGAGTTGCCTTTTTTGAATTTCGTTTAATTTTACGGCTTGCCTAATATCTCCGAATTCTATATATCCGTCGCGGTACGCTTCGATTTTTTTACCGAAACTTAAGCGATATACGTCAAAGACGTTTGGTTTTGGTAAATTGCGTGAACAGTATTGCCAATATCCGCATTCGTAAGGTTCGTGACAGTTGATAGAAAGGTTTATATCAGGCTCGTTCGGGTTTTCAAGGAGTGCGTTTGCCTTTTGTAAATCGCTTTCTATATCGTGTAATTTCTGTTCTTCGGCAACGAGCAAGGAAACGTCTTTTATCGTAAACAATTTATGAATATCGAGAGTTCCGTCAAAAACATAATCGTTGTTTATGTAAACAAGATAAGTTCCGGTGATAGTTACTCCGCAATTTTCTAAAACGTGCTTTTGATAGGATATATCGGTAATATAAACGGGTGCGACGTGAGTTGAACTTTTTACTTCGTATATGGCGTAACCGTCTTTTTCTTTATGAAGAATATCAACGGCACAATATAATCCGTCCTTAAAAAACGAGGCTTCGCAAATATTGATTACACCGCTTTTCAAACAATCGTCCGTATTTTTTATCATTTGAGCAATATCGATATTGCCGTCCTTGTCACAAGCGGTAACTTCGGTAAATTCACCGAAGAGTTGCATTGCAAGGTCGCCGACTCTGTTTCCCGTATCCATTCTGTTTTCTGTTGAGGAATCGGAAATAAACGTATCGGGTTTATACTGATTAAGCCACAGAATTTTAGGGCATTGACAAAAAGAACAATATTTAGATTTTGAAAAGTTCATAAATTTATCTCCGAATTTCAATGTTTAATAAAAATATCATATCACTTTTTTAAAAATAAATCAACATATACTGTATTGTAGTAAAACAAACGTACTATTTTAAGTACATAATTCTTGCTAAAATTTTTGTATTATGGTATTATGTATAAAAAATCCTGGAGTAAAATAATATGAACGACAGTTTCGAGGCAAAGAAATTAATTATCGTGCGAATTATGCAAATACTTGAATATTACAGCGACGTAAATCATCCGCTTACGCAAGAAGATATCATAAAAAAACTATATGATAACTATGGTATGGAGGTAGAAAGGAAAGCGGTCGGAAGGAATATTCAACTTTTACAAGATATGTTCGAGCGTGATTCTATGAATAAAAGCGCAACTGCAATCGTTATCGAATCGGATAAGCGAAGAGGGTCGTATATAGATAAACGGCTTTTTGAAGATTCCGAATTGCGATTGCTTATTGACGGTGTTTTAGCAAGTAAGCATATACCGGAAAAGTATTCTAGAGATTTAATAGAAAAACTTTCTTCACTTTCAAATAAGTATTTTAAGACAAACGTAAAGCACGTTTATTCGGTAAAGGATTGGGACAAGACAGAAAATAAGGCGCTGTTTTGGAATATCGAAGTTATTGACGAAGCAATAGAAAAGGGAAAACAAATAACATTTGACTACAATAAATACGGTGCGGATAAAAAATTACATAAAACATCGTCGCATACGGCAAGTCCGTATCAATTGATTTTACATAATCAACATTATTATTTGGTGTTTTTCAGTGAAAAATGGAAGAATGTTAGCCATTTTAGGCTGGATAAAATTACTAATATTGAGGTAACGAATAATCAGATTACGCCGCTTAGAAGTATAGTCGGTTATGAAAACGGTATAGATTATAAGAAGTACGCAACTGCGTTTCCGTATTTGTATATAGATAAGGTTGAGCGGATAGTTTTTGTATGTGACGAGGAAGTTGTTGACCAAGTGGTCGATTGGTTCGGTAAACAAATAAATATAGCCGATATCGGTGATAAAAAATATGAAGTAACGGTTACTGCAAGTAATGACGCTATGGAATATTGGGCAATGCAATATCTCAATCACGTGGAAATTAAAACTCCTATTGCGTTAAGGGAAAAGGTAAAACAAAATTTAAAAAGAGCAAACGAAAAATACGGCTTGTAACGTACCGAAAAAATCTCATTTAAAATTTTATAATAACGGTAGAAAGATTAAAAACTTTTTACCGTTATTTTTTTAGGAGTGTTTATGTGGTTTGACGGAACTTTTATAGGAAATTTTGAAAGCTTAAAAGCGGACAACGAAAAAATTGCCGACGATTTGTATAAAACTAAAAACGGAACGAAACTTTTTTTTATAAATCGTTTTAAGACGGGAACGGACTTTTTTAGATTAGCGGATCCGCATATAGAAAATAGTTCGCACGATTACGTTTTTTATCATATTTTTATCGGAAACGATGCAAAACGGGTTGAGAAAATTGTAAACGAATTTATTATAACGGGATATGATAAAATAGAATATAGCGTTAAACTATTTAGAAAAGAAAAGCAAAAATTTTATTCGTACGGTTATGGTAAAATCGTTTCGGAACTTATAAAAAAACAAGAAGAATTGAAAATTTTATTTCCCGAACAAATAAGAGCAAAAGATATCTTTATCGTTCCGCTAAGCGTTTTATATTTTGAGTGCCCCGTATGTCGTAATAAAACTTTGCGTTATAGGGGAATGTGTGAAATATGTCCGGAATGTGGTTGGGAAGACGAAGGCGACGACAACGAGGACGAATTGTTATATGGAGCAAACGGCGAAACAAGTATTAGGTCTTATCGAGAAAAATATTTAAAAAGAAAAAAGCAAAATCCCGATTATAAATGGTGGAATTAAAATTATTATAGGTTGGCAAAAAGATGAGCGTAAAAGAATTTTTAGATAGTAATTATAGTGATTGGTCAAATATAATTATTATTAAAACAGAAAACGCAAAACAGACGGCGGATATGTTGTTTAATGCTTTTTATAACAATAACGACAACACTCAAAAAGAAAACGTTGTTTTCGATTGTAGTTTGAAAAAGTTTAATAAAATAAACTATTCCGATTATTTGTTTTTACATAAAAAAAGAGAGTTCGACGGGTACGCCGAAGCATTGCAATCGGATTATGCAGGGGAAAAATCATTTCGATTTTTGTTAAACGATTATATATTGAATTTTAAGCCGAAAAGAATTAGCGAAAGTAAAAATTTGTTTTTGCATTTAACACGACAGGGAAATTTTGTCGCAATTAAAAAGTCGGGGAACGATTCGATTGTTTGCGATTTGAGTGAAACGGAACAGATTATTTTTAACTTTTTATGTTTTATAGAGATAAATAAATTCCGGCAATACGTATGCGGCGTGAGAGATTTTAATTATAAAGAAAAACCGCTCATCATTATAAACTTTTCGGAATATTTAGACGAAGCGTTTGACTACGTTGACTTTTTGCAAAAGCAAAATCTTAACCGAAAAATAATTGTAATCAATGAAATTATTGTTCCTAAAAAGTCGCATTAAATATTATATAATAAAGGTGAAAAACAAGAGAGGTAAAATAAATGAACGAATTTGACAAAATTATAGGATACAAAGACGTAAAAGCGGAACTTATTAGACTTTGCGACGTAATTAAAAACAGGGAAAAATATAAGGCACTTGGTGTTACACCATTAGGCGGACTTCTTCTTGACGGTGAACCAGGAGTAGGTAAAACGCTTATGGCTAATTGTTTTATTGCTGAAAGCGGACGTAAAGCGTTTGTTTGTCGTAAAAACAAGCCGGACGGGGAATTTGTCAACGAAATAAAAAACACTTTTAACGAAGCAGAAAAGAATGCGCCTTCTATAATTCTTCTTGACGATATGGATAAATTCGCCAACGAAGACGATTATCACAGAAATGCCGAAGAATACGTTACTGTTCAATCTTGTATTGACGAAATAAAAGGGAAAGACGTTTTCGTACTTGCCACAACTAACGGCACGCGTAATTTACCCGATTCGCTTTTGCGTGCGGGAAGATTCGATACGATCATAAACGTTAACGTACCCGAAGGACAAGACGCCGTAGATATTATAGAGTACTATTTATCTACCAAAAAGGCGGTTAACAACGTCAATGCCGAAGACGTTGCAAGGTTGTTAAACGGAAAATCTTGCGCAGAACTTGAAACCGTAATAAATACGGCAGGGCAATATGCCGGCTACGACAATAAAACGCATATAGATATGAGTGATATAACGAGAGCATGTTTACGCGTTATTTATAATGCTCCGGAAAGTACTTTTCCGCATAATCCGACTGTTTTAAATAGAGTAGCATATCACGAGGCAGGGCATACAGTAGTTGCCGAATTATTAGAAGAAGGCAGTGTAGACCTTGTTACGGTTAGAAAAAATACGGGAAACGTGGGCGGACTTACTTGTTATCATAACCCCGACGATTACTGGGTTTCTAAAACACATATGGAGAATCGTGTTATGGCAATACTTGCGGGTAAAGCCGCAACCGAGATTATATTCGGAGAAACGGATATAGGTGCAAATAACGATTTACACAGGGCTTTCGATATAGTTTCCAGATTTGTAGATAATTATTGTTCTTACGGCTTCGGTTATTGGGAAGATAGAAATAATTCTCAAAATCTCATAGCAAGAAAAGAAGATAGAATAATTGCCGATATGGAGCGCCTTTACGAGCAGACAAAAAAACTGCTTATTGAAAATAGAACGTTTTTAGAGGCAATAGCAAAGCGATTGCAAGAAAAAGATATTCTCGTTTATTCCGAAATAAGAGAAATAAAAGAGAAGACGGTTGCCGTAAAAACAATTTAGACTATACGCTCCGCGGAAATAACCGCGGAGCGAGGTGTTTTATTTGAAATAACCTTTATATTTAATACGTAAACTACTTTTCGGGAACAAATAATAAAACAATTCTATAAAATAATCGTCCGTCATGCTTGCAATATAGTCGACGACAATTTGATTGTGTTCGGTTTCTATATAAGGCGTTAGGCGTTTATAATAGGGTTTATTTAAATAATCTATATGGTGAGTGAATACGGGAGACGTTTTAACTCCGCTTTTCAGATCGAAAAGTAATTTATCGTAAAGCAAAGCCATCATTTTTTTAAGTGCTTCGTCGTTGCTTTGTAGAGATGGATTTTGGTAAATGTTTTCGTAATTGTCTTTTTTGCAAGAACTTAGCGCGGTGAAAACGTTTTTATCCATTTTTATATACGGCTTTCCGTAACTGTTTTCAATTATGTTTACGGATAAGTTGTTTATAATTTCGGCATTAGTCGTTCCGATTCCGTAATCGACGAAAGGTTGAACGTTAATATTCGATTTTTCCGCATCGTGTCTGTCTTTGCCGAGATATGCGATAATATCTGAAATTCTTACGACACAGCCTTCTAATGTCGATGGGGTAAGTTTTTTTACATGTTCGATGTCGTTATAGCAGTTTTCAATTTCTTTATCGAATTTTTCAAAAGTTAAATTACTTATCGGTTTATATTCTTCTAACTCTAATTCTCCGTTGTGTGAGGCTATTCCGTCTAAAGTTTGTAAAGTTATATTTAGCGGAAATATTTTGTCCAGAACTCTTACCGAGTGAATATTGTGCGCAAATCTTCTGTTTGTTTTTTCGCAGTATAAATCGTCTAAAATATATTCTCCCGTATGCCCGAACGGGGTATGCCCCAAGTCGTGTCCTAAAGAGATTGATTCTATTAGGTCGGCGTTAAGGTTTAGTGCGGTTCCTATAGTTCGCGCTATTCTCGATACAAGTTGAACGTGCAAACTCCTATGGGTAATATCGTCGTTTTTATTAAAAGAGAAAACCTGAGTTTTATCCGCATATCTATTGTAAAAAGGACAATGTAAAATTTTATCGGTATCGCGAATGAAAGCGTTGCGCCATACGGTAGCCCTATCATGTGCATTATCGATTCGTCTTATTGCCGATTCTTCGCAAAAGGCAAGTTTTTTATACGTATGATTTTCTTTTTCTAAACGCATTTGTTCGGTTAAGTTTTCCGATAGTGATTGATAATTCGACATATCATTATTCTACCATAAATTTCGAATTTAATAAAGTAAATAGGGCGACGAGATTATTTTTTTAAAAAAGAGTATATAATGTACCGATTATGTCGCATTGTCTTTCGTATAATGTAATCGTAAAGTTTCTTTTACTAATTTTACAATAATTTATATGAGGTGTTGTATGGATAAAGTATTTTTTGCTAAAAACGAATGGACAACCGAAGAATATGTTAAAAACATGTTCGGTTATATCGAAAACGAAAATCTTAGCATTGCAAGATTTAATACGGACGACGGAATAAGTTTCGGCACGGCGGAAAGTTTTGAAGATGCTACAGAAATAGAAAAAATTAAGGTCGATACGAAAAAAGTAAATTACGATAAAATTAAAGAAGAATTCGACTGTGTTATAGGATGTTTAGAAAAAGCCGATAAGGTAGAAATAGTTTGCGGAAGAGTTCCTAAACTTAACGGCAGGTCGATTATTTACGTTAAGCGAATAAAAAAGCTAATCGAACTCGGCGCTCCGAAAATTATAATAGAAAACGAAAAGAAAATGCATATCGATTGTTTAACGTTAAAAAACATTGCAGTCGGGTTAAAAACAAATCATATTAAACGGAGCGAGGTATGAGAAGGAAAAATTTACACGACGAGTTGTATCAAATAATCGTTTCTAAAAAAGAATTGTATTATCAATTAGACCGTTTTTGTTTGCACGACAACTTGATAAAATTGTTCTCCGTTACGGTTGACAGCGAAGAATATCGCCGGCTTCTAACGTTGGTATCCGTTAAATTAGAACTAATCGGTTCGTTTAATTACGTAAGTAAAAAAGACGGAGAAAAAGAGTTAAGAAAACCGCTCGAAAATACTTACAAAAGGTTATTTGACGGATATTGCGAATCTCTTGACGAGTGCAAAATGAGAATCGGTAGTGACGATAATATAGTAGCCGAGAAAATTTTTAACAAATACAAGGCAGTGAAATATTATTGTGTAAAAATGCTTGCAACGACAATCGAACAAAATTATGCAGCGGAATTTGCCGGGATTTTAGATTACGTTGCAAAAAACAACGTGTTTCTGGAAACGGAATTTAGCGAGTTTTGCGGTTTTCCCGTTTTGCTGCAAAAACAAGTAGAGAAATTCAACTGGGATATTTTTGATATACATGGGTGAAATTATGAAATCTAATAATAAACAAGAAATACGTTGCACAATGTGTAACAAGGTTTTTGATATGTGGGATATTCAAGAAGATTTTTCTTTGCAAAGGTGGATAGGGTACGGTTCGATTCACGATATGGAATATCTCGATATGCAATTTTGTTGCGATTGTTTTGATAAAAAAATAATGCCGTTTATTCTAAAAAACAGTGTAAACAATCCACTGACCGATTATCAAGACGAACAGTTGCCGAACGGTTCGCTTAGACGTTTTCTTGTAGATAAAAACGGAAAAGAAATTAAAAAATGAAAATTTGGCTTGACGATATACGTCCCGCACCGAAACATTTTGTTTTGGCACGTAGCGTAAATGAAGCGATTGCGAACGCGATTTAGGCGATTATTTTTCCGACGGAGGGGTCGGAATAAAACTACTTGATTGGCTTTGCGAAAGGCAAATGTTTTACCCGATTGCGTTGCATACGGCAAATCCCGTTGGTAGGGATAATATGATGCGCTTGGTAAAAAGAAAGTGGATATAGCGCAATGTCTATCTATATAACGAATACGAGGTTAAATAAAATGCATTTTATTACTTGCTTTTCTGACATCGGAGAGAATTATCGCACGTTTGGCTATTTTAACAAACTTGAAGATTGTTATTTCGCTTTGCACGAAAACTTTTTTGATATGAACGAAGCGGGTTATTATACCTATGCGGTAATTGAAAAAATCGTCGAAGGAATACATTCACCGTCAAAACAAATCGAGTGGTTCGCATGGAACGAAGAAAAAGAAGGCTTCTTTGAAACGGAAAAGCCTGAATGGGCGAATGGTTGGTGTAATTTTGCACTTGGATAAAATTAAAAAATCTCTACAATTATTTTAATAAGGAGTTTTTTATGGGAAACGATTTTGACAGTATAGGGTTAAAGGGAATGAAT
>CAZXOQ010000006.1:24496-27190 GCA_964642415.1 uncultured Christensenella sp.
AAACGAGTTTATAGTTGACGGTGAAAAGTATTCTATATTATCCGACGGACATGGTATGGAACTCTTCTTTTACGGCGATAGCGAAAAAGTTTGGCTAAACTACTGCGAGCCTTATTATAAACCTAAAAACAGTATGAAAGCTATAGGTCAAAAATGGATTAGACCTAACGGCGACAGCGGTATAAATTACTTGCAAGTCGAACTTACCGATTTAGATATCCCTTGCAACGTTTGCGTACCCGATTTTTATCGACAAAAGCACGCGAACGCTATAACCGTGCAAAAAATGGATATCATCTGCTTTATTGATTATATGTCCGTTTATAAAACGGAAAAAGATTATCAAAACAATCACAAAGGCTTTGCAAGCGAATCGCTTATTCCTTGCGGAACGTTTTCGCCTCGAAACGAAGAAGATTTTGAACCGAATAATACCATTATTTTAAACGGTAAAATCGCGTGGATCGAAGAAAAGTTTAATGACATCGGCGGTGGGAAATTTTATCACGTAGGTGTAAATTGTTTAGGTGCTGTTTTTGAAATCGTGGTTGAAGAAGATTATGATATATCTTTAGCGGTTGGAGATATTGTCCACGGAGTTTTTAAGTTGGTCGGAAAAATAGTAGGCTAATATCGGTTTGTAATTTTAGAAAAAAATATATTGAAATAATAGATATTTCGATTGGTTTATGCTAAAATATTTAAAAGAATCTAATAAAGAATTGAAGTTGAAATGAGCAATAAAATATATTTAAAAGGACAGGTAGTCGACGACGCAAAGTTTATATGCGAGGTAGATGGAAAAAAGACGTTCACTTTTTCTCTTCGTACAGCCGATATGGAAAGTTTTCCGATTATAATTTCCGAGAGAATGCTGAATAGGGTGGAAAAAGGGAAAACTATTCGTGTTAGAGGTGATTTGCAAAGTCAGGTGCAAAATGACGACGGAAAAATTTCTTTATGTTGTCATCTTTTTGCTTTTGAAGATTTATGGGGTGATGCTGATAGGTTGTTTCATACGTTGCATGGATATATCTGCAAAGAGCTCATATATAGAAAACAAGGCGATAGTGAAAAGGCTTTTTTTATACTTTCGGTGAAACGTGACGCAAATATATCGGACTATATTCCTTGTGTTGCCGAAGGGGAAGACGTTGAACTTATAAGAAAGATAAGCATTGGAGAAAGACTCGTCGTTGTAGGAGGTCTTAAAGATGATAGGGATTTGAAAGAACCTATATTCAATGTAAAAAAAATTGCAAGATGTGGCGGGAAATATTTGAAAGAAACGCTTAGTTGGTTGCAATCGGAAGAAAAAAATCGACAACTTTATGATACGTGTCTTCAATACGATATATTTCAAGTCCTATGTGACGTGAATCCTATCATTAAATACAATTCTAAAAAGATGAAGATAAAGATTTTTAATGAACGTGCTAAAGCAATTGCTTTCGGTTTAGCGGAAGATTATGAAGGAAACGATTTTGTCCAAGCGTCTTACTTGGATTTCGTAAAAGATGTACAAAAACAGCATATTTGTGTTGCCTATCAAGGCGACGTTAACTGTATGTTAAATACGGATGCGATAGTGACGTTGTATAAAATTTAGGTAGAACAAAGCGTTTTTCGCGCTTGAAGAGAACTTAAGATTTGGTGAGATAAATTTCATAAATTATTTTAAATTTTATGAAGTTTTTTTCAAACGGACGAAAAATTAGCGGGTTTTGAAAAATCAATATGCTATAATAGTACAAAAAAAGAGAAAAATTATGGGGCAAATAACGGAGCAACTTGATTTTGCGATAGACGTTGCGGTGTTATGAAAAAATAATTGTAATAAGATAGAATAATATTTTTTTAGGAGAAATGTTTTATGTTAAAAAAAGAGGAATTAATTGTACGCTTAGATAGGTCTTTGAAATTGGCTTACGAAAAAATGAAAAGAGAGTATGCAGAGCGTCCAAGTTTACACATTATGAATGCGGATACTTTAGAATTTAATATCGAAGCGATTTTGACCGAATGGGCAACTGATAAAGGAATTAATTTTACGATTGTAGATATTTCCCGTTTAACCGAAAAAGATATAAAAGCACTTCCGAAGATTTTAAGCGTTCCGACAGTATTATTACTTAAAAATTTTGGTGATTTTGCTTATGATACGGAAATCGATTATTTAAGAAATAATTATAGAAGTTTGATAAAAGATTGTGTGTATGGCGGAGATTGCGTTTTTGCTAATAATTTCTTATTTGCGGTAGCAACAACGACAAAAGACAAGCCGATTCGTGATTTAAGTGAAAGAAGTTGTTTTTGTCATTTAAATGCCGGTGACGTTTATAGTTATGGAAATAAAATTTTAGAAGACGCTTTAGGTAATAAATATGAGTTTGTGTTTCAAACCGAAATTCTTGCAGAAGTTGATGAGGTAGGCAATATAATATCGTACAATCCTGCTAATAAATATAAAAAGAAAGAAACAACTCGCCTAAACGAATATGGGGAATTGGATTTTTGCTATCTTGTCAAAATGAATTTATGTAATAATAGTGGGGTTTATGCCATATATGAAAATGGTGTACTAACATATATAGGAAGAGCAAAAAATCTCAATAGTCGCTGGGGAAAAGTGAATTATGGTACAATATCACCTAAAAATTGTTATGTCGGAGGACAAAGTACAAATTGTAAAAT
>CAZXOQ010000007.1:0-27016 GCA_964642415.1 uncultured Christensenella sp.
GTATTTAATAATTATTAAAAAATCTATGCCCTATTAAAACCAATCGTAACGATATGATAAGAAATATTACTACATCGCTTTGCTCATCTTTATAACAAATAAAAAATTTGCTATGCCGCCAAGTAATAGAGATTGTCACGTTACAGGACGTTGCAGTTGTAATACGCAATGCCGAAAAGAGAAGAAATTAATACGACTCCTTTTTATGGCTATTTGCGCATCTTTTTCTACGCTACGATGGACTAGTCCGTCAAGGTTGTCCCGTCAAAGCCGTGGCAATTTAAAGCGCACGTTACCCAACCCGTCATTGTGGAACAGCCTAAAGCGCTTCTCGGCATTGAATGGCAAGTTAAAGCACAAGTTTTTATTCAGTACGTAATTATACTTGTCACGGAATAAAAAAAGTGATATAATAAATTTATTAATCGCAAAAGAATCAAAGAGCAACTCAAACCAAAAGGATATACATACCAAAACGGCAAAAGTGCTTGAATTTTTCTTTCTAAAGTTTTGCGATAAGTCTTAAAACCGATGGTAAGGCATAACCTAAAAACCCCTTATACAAACGTTTTTTAATAGAAAAGTTTTATAAATTATATAAAACGGTAAAAAGCGTTGGCATAAAAGGGAGGAGTAACGTAAAGAAAAAAAGAAAAAGGGAAAAACAAATGAAAAAGAACTATGTTTCGCCCGAAATACAAATAAAAAAAGTATTTTGCAGTATGTTACAAGCAAGCGGAATAGACGCGCAAAGCTTGTTCGATAACGTAAAACCTGATAAATTCGGAGTGTATGAGAGATGACAAAACGCGTAACAAAAATGTTGTTTACGGCAGTATTAACAATCGTTTTTTTGATACCAGTTTTATTCACCGCTCCAAGATTTGCTAATACCGCCGCTTCTATTTCAATTCCCAACGGAGATTTTTCTCATTACCAAACCACAATAATGGGTACAATACCCAAAGATTGGATTATAAACGAATTCGTTTATGATTCTCAGTCTACAACGTTATCTTGTAGCATAAAAAACGAAAAGATAGAAACGTCAAACAACGTATCTTTATCCGAAGGATTTTACGTTCTTACCGCCAAAACCAATGCTACGGGGCTGGATATAAAAATCAAGCTATCTTACGGAACAACGGAGCAAGAATTCGATTTATCCGAGGGCGCAAACGAAAGCTCCGTTTATTTTTATACAAACGGCTCATCGGCAAAAGTTTCGTTACGGATAACCGAGATTAACGGAGGATTGTTAACCGTAAACGAAATCTTGCTAACGGAATCCGCAGCTAAAGTAGAAACGGAAGAAGGCGCAAGTATCCGTGCGCAAATAAACGGCAACGGTATACGGTTTAGGGGAAGAGTTGATAAAATCACTTACGATAAAATGATAGAACAATTCGGTAAAGAGAACGTAGAAGCAGGGATAATAATCGTACCTACAGATTATCTTACCGATAACGTAGAATTCACGATAGACGGATTGAAAGAGAAATCACCGCTGATAATCGCAGCCGAAAAATGGAATAACTCCGATACGGCGGAACAAGACGGATATTACGGGTTTAACTGTGCAATGACGGATATATATCCCGAAAACACCGATAGAAAGTTTTCCGCAAGAGCTTACGTAAAGTATAGCACGGGAAATACGGAAAAATATTCGTATGCGGAATATGACGAAGCAAAACACAGTCGGTCGATATACGAGGTGGCAACCAAAGCATCGAAAGAGTTAGGTAACTCTTCCGAAATGACGGAAATTATAACCGCATATTTAGAGAGAATAAATATAAGGGAATTAAAAGAAGACGATTTTACCGAAAACGGAAATAGTTTAACAATTAATTTAAGTTATTCCGGAGAAGGGGTATTAAAGACGGAAATTGCCGAATCTAATAATATCACGATTACGGTAAAAGAAAACGGAACGAAAATAACGTCTAAAAACGGGTATTACAAGATAACCGATTATACTAATATAGAGCTGACGTATACGTATAATTCTTTTGGGCTTAATATATATCAACCGCTTACGTTAAAATATTATTATTATTATTAAAAAAAAACAAAAAATGCATATGAAAATACATACGAACCCCCGCCATTGATTAAAAACCAAGGCGGGGGTTATGTATTCTTTAGCAAAACCACCACCGCTTGTAACGTTAGAGGCAAAACTTCAAAAAACATCTTATGCTTAAGCAAATTGGCTGTAATAAAGCGCGGCATAAGCCCCGCTTTTCTCAAGTAATTGCTTATGATTGCCTTGCTCTACTATGTTTCCGTGTTCCATATATAAAATCATGTCTGCATCGCGAATAGTAGAAAGGCGATGAGCGATTACGAAGCTTGTTCTTCCTTTCATTAACTTTTTCATTGCTTTGCTGATTTCCATTTCCGTTCTTGTATCTACGCTTGAAGTCGCTTCGTCTAATATGATAACGGGCGGATCGCATAGGAAAACGCGCGCGATTGTTATAAGCTGTCTTTGACCAACCGAAAGATTATCCAATTCGTTATCTAAAATCGTGTCGTAACCTTTAGGCATCGTACAGATAAAATAATCGACTTTAGCCGCGGTTGCCGCCTCTTGAATTTCTTCTATAGAAGCGTTCGGCTTGCCGTACGCAATGTTTTCGGCAACCGTTCCACCAAACAGCCAAGTATCTTGCAAAACCATGCCGAAATTTCTTCTTAATTCCTTTCTGGTCATACTTGTAGAGGGAACGCCGTCCAAAACGATTTGGCCGCCGTTTACCTCATAAAACCGCATCAAAAGATTGATAAGCGTGGTTTTGCCCGCGCCCGTCGAACCGACGACGGCTATTTTTTGCCCCGAATTTGCCACAAAATCTATATTCTTCATTAAAATTTTATTGGGCGAATAACCGAAACTTACGTTTTTGAATTGTATTTCGCCCGTCACGTTCTTCACGAAAACGGGGGTTGCCGTATCTGGGATTTCTTCTTCTGCGTCAATAAAATTGAACGTTCGTTCGGCGGAAGCAAGCGCCGATTGCAACAAGTTTATCATATAAGACGTTTCGGTTAACGGTTCTGCCGCTAAATTGATGTATTGGAAAAAAGCTTGAACTATGCCTATCGTCATTTTTCCGCTTATAATCCAAGAACACGCGACAAGCATAATAACTGCTTAGACGTTAAGTCCGCGCATACGTAAGAGCCGATAATCATCGCTATGCCCGATATTGCCGCGGCAATCAGCATTTTTATGCAAATATTAAGCAGCGTAGAAAATTCCGCGCCGTTCGCCGAACCTACGTTTAACATTTCCGCCGCATAGGTAGGAATAACCAACGCGCCGATTACGTCTATAAACGCTAGCAATAACGTTACGACGCATAATTTCCAATGCGGTTTTAAAAACCGTAAAATTGTTTTCATAAATTAACCTCTTTTGCTTGATTTTTTGATAACGTACTGTATTATATAACTGAAAAAGCTTGCTTGCAATCCCTTTAAGGCATAAAAACAGTACGCAAAATACGGACTTTAGAGAAAAGGTAAATAAAGTATAATATAAGCGTAAACTTACTAAACGCAAAAAGATAAAAGCAAAACGCCGTTATCTAGCTAAAGGAGGATAAACCGATTATAAAAAAGGAAAAAGACAGTTGAAAAAAGCAAATAACAATAATTAAAGGAAAATCCGTTATAAAGATAAAATGAGAGGAAATATATGAAAGCGGAAAAGTTATTAAAGACGATGATAGACATCATATTAAGCTACGTAGAAGAATTAAAGGAGTATAAAAACGAAAGAGGCAAACAATTTCAGTACGGAGAAAGAAGCGCGTATACGGAATGCTTAGAACTATTGCAAATGTGGGAAAAAGCAGCCGAAAACGGCTTAAACTTCGATATAGAAAGCAGATATCCGTTATAAATAAAGCATTACCAATCAAACCCCTTACCCTTGTTTCGCTTTGCAAAAGCACGGCGAAAGACGGAACAGCGTGCAGCGGTAGAAAGATTTTTCTGCCGCTGCGCGTTTTGTTTTACATTATTTTTCTCTTAAACAGATAAATTTCACAAAACCCTTGCATAATCATTTAAAATAATGTAATATAAAAGTATGGTAAAATAAAGCTAAATGCCTTGTTTTGCCTAAAGGAATGGTGTTTTATGAAAAAAAGAACCGTGTTATCAACTCTTATGGCGATTTTAGCAATCACTTTGATGTTTTTTGCCGTCGGCTGCGAACTGCCTACGCCTCACGTTCATACGTATAGCAAAGACTGGTCTTATGATGAAACCTACCATTGGCATGCGGCAACCTGCTCTCATAACGAAGTTAGCGATAAAGCTATGCACGAATGGGATGTCGGTGAAATAACGAAAGAACCTTCCGAAACGGAAAAGGGCGTAAAAACCTATACTTGCTCAACCTGCAAACAAACCAAAACGGAAGATATCGACGTTACCGAAAAAACTTGTAAATTTATGGCGGAAAGAAAAACCCTTTCGCAAGCCGGCAGCGCTTATGGCGGTTACGTAACAAACCAAGACGGAGAGTTTATAACTTCCGAAGAATTGAATATAAAAGCCGGTTCAAAATTTACCGTAATTTCAAACTGTAACAACGGATACATGTTTTTGGGTTGGTATAATAGTGAAGACGACTCCCTTTTATCCAAAGAAAATACCTATACCTTTACTATAGAAAAGGATACTACCATATACGCCTTATATCAAAGAGAAAAGGATATTGTAGAACTAAAACTTGACGCCGCAATTTGCGGCTTTACCATGAAAAACGGTAAACCCACTAAAACGATAACGTCAAAAGGCAGTAAAGACCAACCATATCCCGATTCCGTAACGGTATACGGCATACAAGCAAACGGAGAAGAAGAATATTTTGGAAATTCTTCTAACTTTGATGACGACATATTTTACGATAATGGCGGTTTCGATTTATCCAAAACGGGTACGTATACCATCACTTATACTTATAAAAGAGATCGCTCTATTACGGCGTCTTTAGAAGTAGAAGTTGTTGACACAGACTACTATTTTTATGTTGGGAATGCTAACGGTAACATAAGCTTCTATTATAACAATCACGGACCGCTTAATTCTCGTACCACATACTACGAAGCACGTCTTCCCAAAGGGAAATCCGTTACCCTTACCGCGGACGCAAAAGACGGTTACGCTTTTCTCGGTTGGTATGACAAAAAAGAAAGCGGAAACCTCATTTCAAAAGACATCGTATACACATTCACTATGCCGGCAAAAGATACGATTCTTTACGGCTACTATACCACGTCAAATAAATATTATCAAATAAACGCGGACGTAGGCGGTGAATTGGTAGATAATTTCGGCAACGAACTTGTCGGAAGAATCGATGAAGAAAAAACCTATATCCCTAGTTCCGGTATAGAGCTAAACTGCTTTGGCGTTAGAATTAACGAAGGTTTTGAATTTAGCGGTTGGTATGATTATACCGATGAAAACAATCCGAAAAAAATTTCCGACGAGCAAAAACTAAAGTATAAAGTCACCGAAACAACGATAATAAAGGCTTGTTTTGAAGAAAATATTAAATCGATAGAAATCGAAAAGAAAACTCTCGATAAAGAAGGCTTTATAAAAGACACGTTATATTACGCGATCGGTGACGAAGTTCCTCTCTACAAAGAATATACGGTAAACAGAAAGGGCATAGCCACCGCAAGACCGTTAAGCGCAGAAGAATTTACGATAGACGATAGCGAGGTTGATTTTACCAAAGCCGGCACGTATACAGTCACGTATACTTATAAAAAAGATACTTCTATAAAAACCTCTTTAACTTTCCGCGTGGTGGATCTTAGCACCGCAAAAATAGAATACAAAAAAGCCGCGTCTTATCTATTGCACGAATACAACGGCAAAGCGGTATTCGTTTCGCCGCACGATATTACGATAGACGGTATCTCTTTATACCTGTTTAAGCCGTCGTCTAAAATATGGAAAAGCATTTCTTATAAATGGATAGACACCGTAACCGAAAAAGAGGTTGATTGTACCGATGCGGACGTAACGTTAAACGGAAAAATCGTAACCGATTTCGGACCTGAAAACGATAAACGAACGATAGGCTTAGAATTTTCCGGTCCTATCGAAGCGGGTAAATACCGTTTTGAATTTTTCTTTAACGATACTAATATTTTTACCGAAAATGCCGAAATAACAACCGCAGCATTTAAAAAGATAACGTCTAAAGAAGAATTTATAACTGCCGACAGCTCAACTTGGGTAAACTATAAACTTTATTACTATACGATAGTCGGCGTTGGTGCCGACGGCAAATACTACGTAATGCAAATGCCCTCTATCGGCAGCGACGCAACGGAAGCCGAAGCAAGAATGGTAACCCCGGATGAAAACGGCAATCTTATTCTCGGGGACGGTAGAGATTTTGCGTTTGTAAACGTAAATTATTACGCAGGTCAAAACACCGATTATACGGAATTCCTTACCGGATACTACGGTTCTTACGTTATCTATTCCTCTTCTAACAGCACGAGCGGATCATTCGGAACGCCGTATATCTACAGAACGGGTTATACCTCCGTAAGCGGCGGAAACATCTATAGAGAATACGGAACAAAATCAGAATACGGTAACATAACCGTATTTGCCGAGAACGGCGCCGTAACTATTTATCAAGGCGCCGCCGAATCTTCTAACGTCAGACTTCGTCTTGTTAAAGACGGCGATAAATACGTATTCACCTCTAAACCCGCAGACGAAGATACGCGCGAATCTTACGACGTATTTATCTATCAAAGCATACTAGGCAACAACTAAAAGCAACAAATCTTACCAAAACGAACCCCGTACGGCAAAGCTTGTTTTAGGGGTGTTTCATAATAATATACGTTTCAAAAGATTATCTAACGCAAATAAAGATATTCTTCTTAAATAACACAATAATACAAAAGCAACTAGCAGTTTCAATAGAAAGGGTTCGATAAATCAAACCCTTTCTATTGTGTAAACGATAATTGATTTTAATTACAATCATAAATAATACTGAAAAAAATCAATTTTTATGATATACTTGAAACAAGCTGAAAGCAATACTTTTACAAAAAAGGAGCAATAAAATTATGGAAAAGTTAGATTCAAGCTTAATATCGATATTCGATCAAATTAAAACGGATATATTTCAAACGAGAAATAAAGTTTAAAGTAATGCTAACCGTGAATTGCTTTCAATGTATTTCAGAATAGGTAAAATAATAGACGAAAATGCTAAATACGGCAATAACTTTATAAACGAATTATCTCACCATTTAAAAATGGAGTTTCCTAATACAGACGGCTATTCGCCAAGAAATCTTGCAAGAATGCGAAAATTTTACGTTACTTACGGTGATATGGCAAATTTGCCACCGTCAGTGGCAAATTTGCCTTGGACGCATAATTTTATCTTAATAGAAAAAATAAAAGAACCCGAAAAACGCATATGGTATGCGGAAAAATGCCTTGAAAACGGTTGGAGCAAAGTTGTTTTAGAACATCAAATCGAGTTAGAATTATATGAACGTCAGGCAGATTCTTCTAAAAAATTGACAAACTATGAAAGCCGCTTACCCTCTCCGCAAAGCGAACTTTCACGCGAGATTATAAAAGATCCGTATATTTTTGAACTTGCAGGATTACAAGAAAAAATCGTTGAAAGAGATATTGAACAAGCAATGTTAGAACAAATAAAAAGGGTTTTACTTGAACTTGGTAAAGGCTTCTCTTTTGTGGGTAATCAACACAGAATATCAACGCCAAATAGTGATTATTTTATCGACTTGCTGTTCTATCACTTAGAACTTCGTTGTTACGTAGTTGTAGAACTTAAAAACGTAGATTTTAAGCCCGATTTTATCGGACAATTACAATTTTATATCACGGCGATTGACGAAACGCTAAAAAAAGAAATGGACAATCCCACTATCGGATTATTGCTTTGTAAGAGTAAAGACAAATATTCGGTAGAATGGTCGCTGAAAGCAACGACAGCACCGATAGGCGTTGCTTCTTATGAAATAAGAAACTATCTCCCAACCGAAGAAGAATTAAACAGATATTTAAAATAATCGTGCTTTCAAACAATAAAAAGGTTAAAAATATAAAACAGACCGCAATACTAAACGTACCCCGTACGGCAGCTTTGCCGTACGGGGTACTGTTTTATTCGGGTTTTAAGCATTCACCCGTTATCGCGTCTTGAAACATCATCCAAAATCCGTCGCCCTTCAAATCAAAAACCGATACGGGTATAAACCTGCAATACCCGTAAAGTTCTTTAGGCGGCGTTTGCGAATAAACTGCCGGAATGCCGTAACATACATATTTCTCTTTGCCGCGTTCTTTAATCACTCCGACTAAATAATACTTATCGGCGGAATAATTTATTTTTATAAAATCAGCCTCGGGAAAGATTTTATCTAAAGACTCGTCTATCGGAAACTTTTCGAATAAAGAAGCTATTTCTTCTTTTACCGCGGCATAGTAGGGGTTATCTTTTGTATATCTTTTGCTTCCGCCAAGGTTTTTTTCATTTTCAGAGAACGTAAAACCGCTTGCGTTTTCTTGCGCCGTTTTTTGTTTTCCGCAATCGCGGCAGATATCTTCATTTCGTAAAGCTTCATATTGCAATTCTCCTAATAGCTCCGTTCTCGTTTTTATGCTTTCTTCTAAGGCGTAAAAATTTTCGGTGGCAACAGCTTCGTCGTTATAAACGGAAAAGGCCTCCTCTTTTATTTTAGCAAAATCGGCGTTTTTTATATCTTCTTCCTTTTCTTCTTCGCCAATAAGCTCTTCACTTAAAGCAGTAACAGCCGATTCGGCGTTATCGGTTGCTTGCATAGGTTTTTGTTCGCCTAAAAAACCCTTTTCTTCGGATTTTTGCAAAATACTCTCTTCTTTCTCTCTAAGTTTTTTTTGTTCTATGCATTTATCGGCAACCCGTTTTTTAAAGTCCGAAAGGGAATAATCAAAAAATTGCGATCGCTGAAAAGCCGTAACCGTCGGCAAATCGGAACTTAAGTAACACACCCCAGCGGCAAAACCGCGCGTTAAATCGGGGGCACGGTTAAACGTTTCCGTTACGGAATAAGGGCGTTTGCCTAACGAAAATTTAAATATTTCCTCTTTTCCGTCTACAATAAAAAGAAAATACTCTCCGTTTGCTTTCGGCGCAAAATTAACAAGCGATAAAAACAACGTACTTACGCCGTCATCTCTTTCTATCCGAACGATTCCGCTAACGGCTCTTCCGTTAGAAGAATAACCTTCTTCAGTTTGTTTTAAAACTATAACGCTTTTTTCAAAAGACATAGCTCACCCTTTATATCCGTTTATTTAAAATATATACGCCGCGAAAGAAAAAAATACGTTTAATAAAGGGGAATTTTATCTAAATCGGTCGAAACTCTTTAACGATAACGCCGTATTAAAACAAAAAGTAATCTTTTTCTTTCCTTGCCGCCTATGGCGGTGATTACCGCCATAGGCGTCTTTTCCGTTGTGAAAACGGTACACTTTTTTAGACAAAAAATAAGGAAACAAATGACAGTTACGCAGCAAGCGACAGCGCGTAAAAAAGAGAATGTAAACGGGAAATAGCCTTTTCATAACAACTCAAATGCATAAAAATACTAAAACCGCTCAGCATATAAGTCGGAGGGATATTTTATGAAAATAACTACCGTAATAGCTTTCGTCCTCGCGATTGTCGGGGCGATAGTATGGGGACTTGTCGGAATATTCGATTATAACGTAGTTGCCGCCATCTTCGGCGCGGGAGCTAGCGCCGTGATATCTCGCGCTATATATACGTTAGTCGGTATATCCGGATTGTGGCTTATACTTTATTGGGCAATATATAAGCCGTTTAAGCAAATAGATTAAGCCCTATCGGCGGTGCAGTTTTACTTGCGCCGCCGATATTTTATCGCCAAAGCCGGTTGTTTTAAGGTTATTTTACGCGTAGAGCGAAAAATACCTTGACTTTATACCGTTTATTGTACTAAAATGTTATTCGATAGAATTACACAATAACGGAGGTTTAAGATGTATCAAAAAAACATATATAAAGATATACCGCAAGGTAAAGCGGAAAAAATAACCGCTTTTTGCGAAGATTATAAAGCTTTCTTATCCGCAGCAAAAACGGAAAGACTAGCCGTTACCGAAACGGAAAAGCTTTGCAGAGAAAAAGGCTATAAAAGATTAGACGAAATAACCGAGCTTACCGAAGGTTCTAAAGTTTATTTTATAAACAGACACAAAAACATTATACTATACAGAATGGGCAAACGCCCGTTATCCGACGGTATGCGTATTCTCGGCGCGCATATCGATTCGCCCAGAATGGACCTTAAGCAAAACCCGCTTTACGAGTCTGAAGAATTCGCTCTTATGGATACGCACTATTACGGCGGAATAAAAAAATATCAATACGTAACCGTGCCTTTAGCGATACACGGCGTGGTTTGCAAGAAAGACGGAACTACCGTTAACGTAAACGTAGGCGAAGCGGATGACGATCCCGTTCTCGGCATAAGCGATTTGCTTATACACCTTTCTCAAAAACAACTTACCGCCACCGCCGATAAAGTTATCGAGGGCGAAAATTTAGACGTAACCGTCGGTTCGATTCCTCTTTCGGGTGAAAAAGACGAACCCGTAAAAAAGAATATCCTAAAAATATTCAAAGATAAATACGGCGTCGAAGAAGAAGATTTCGTTTCCGCCGAACTTGAAATCGTTCCCGCAGGCAAAGCGAGGGATTTCGGGTTAGACAGAAGCATGATCGCGTCTTACGGTCACGATGACAGAGTGTGCGCTTACACTTCGCTCGCGGCGCTTTTAGATTGCGAAAAAGGCGAATATACCGCGTGTTGCGTTCTCGTAGATAAAGAAGAAATAGGCAGCGTCGGCGCAACGGGCGCTAGCTCCGTTTTCTTTGAAAACACCGTAAGAGCATTGCTCGAAAAACAAGGCTGTACCGATATTTTTGCCGTTAACAAAGCGTTTGAAAACTCTATGGCTTTAAGCAGTGACGTAAACGCCGCGGCAGATCCTCTTTTTATGGACGTCGCCTCAAAAAACAACACGTCAAGATTCAACTACGGCATCGTTATAGAAAAATATACGGGCGCTAGGGGCAAATCCGGCGCAAGCGACGCCGATCCCGAATACATAGCCGTTTTAAGAAAGGCGTTTGACGACGCGGGCGTATATTATCAATCCGGCGAACTCGGCAAAGTTGACGCAGGCGGCGGCGGAACGATAGCTTACATTCTTGCCAAATACAATATGAGCGTTATTGACGCCGGCGTTGCGGTGCTTAATATGCACTCTCCTATGGAAGTAGTATCTAAAGCCGACGTATACGAAACATATCTCGCTTATAAAGCTTTTTTAGGAATAGAATAAATCTTTTTATTTAAGAATATTTCGTCAAAAAAAGACCGTAAAAACGGTCTTTTTTTGTTATTCCGGATTTAATTGTAAGCGATAATACTACAAATCGTCCGCATCCTGAACGGGCTTTTCAAGCTCTTCTCCTGCTTCTACGCCCGTATAAGAACCCAAAACGTCAAAATCGCTTTGCAAACTTAAGCCTTTTTTGCTTTTATTTGCAACATTTTGCGCCTTTGCTGCCTTTTGCTCCGCAAGACTTGGTTTTCTTTTTATCTCTCATATTAACTCCTTCGTCGGTTTTTACCGACAACGTTATTATGCCACGTATTTAGCGCTTTATTCTTATTTTTTCTTTCCAATTATCGGTAAAAAAATTTTTCGCTAAACAACTTTCTTTTTATTTGAAAGGCAAAAAGAAATTTTTTCGCTTTTTTTTATTTTTCGACACAATATCCCGAAAAATATGTTAAAATATATAATTAGATAGAAAATAATTACGGCAAAGATAAATGAAACGAAAATACGTTATAAAAAAAGGCAAAAAATCGATAGAAAAAGAATACAGCTATATTCCCGTCAGATTTATTCTTGCGGTGCTTATCTCAATCGCTGAAGTCTTAGCCATCATAGCGATAGTCGGGGCATTGTGCTATTACGTGCCTTATTTTTACTACGCGGCAGTGGCGACGACGGTTTTTTGCATAATCAAAATCATAGCGTCTGACGATAATCCGGAATATAAAGTTCCGTGGTTGTTTTTCGTATTGATTTTGCCGATCGCCGGATTTATGTTGTATTTTTTATTCTATTCGCGCAAACTAGATAGAAAATACGTTAAACGCTTAAAAAAATTATACGAAGAAAAATATCCTCATTCGAGCGAAGAACTTTTTGCCGAATTGAAAGAGGAAAACTCAACGGCATTCAATCAAGCGCGGTTACTTTGTTCGCTTTCTCACAGTCATATTTTTTCAAATACGGTGCAAACGTATTTTCCGTCGGGCGAAGAATTGTGGCAAAGCTTGCTTAAAGACCTCGAAAACGCGCAGCGCTTTATCTATATGGAATATTTTATAATAGACGACGGAAAGTTTTGGGATTCGATTTTAAAAATTCTTACCGAAAAAGCGCTACACGGTATAGACGTTCGCGTGATTTTCGACGATATCGGCTGTATGACGACGCTCCCCGGCAACTACGCGAAAACGCTTAACTCCCTCGGAATAAAAGCAACCACCTTTTCACGCTTGAAAGGGCAAGCCAACAACGAATTTAACAACCGTTCGCACAGAAAAATAACGGTTATAGACGGCAAAATCGGCTACACGGGCGGCATCAACCTAGCCGACGAATACGTAAACGTAAAAACCCGTTTCGGCTATTGGAAAGACGTGGGTATCCGTTTAGAAGGTCCCGCGGTTTACGAAATGACCAGACTGTTTTTAATTGACTTCGGCGTCAACGTAAAAAAACTACCCGAAAATCCCGAAAAAGAAATACTTTTTCCCGAATGTTCGCAATCGGAAAAAGGCTACGTAATTCCGTTCGGCGACGGACCGGCGCCTCTTTATAAACGCAGAGTTTCGCAAAGCCTTATCACGGATATGTTATTTAACGCCAAAAAATACGCGTATATAACAACGCCTTACCTTATTCTCGATAACGATTTATGCCTTGCGATAGAAAACGCCGCGCTTAAAGGGGTAGACGTCAGAATAATCGTGCCACACATCCCCGATAAAAAAATAGTTTTTGAAATGACCAAAACCTTTTACGAACGTCTTATGAAAGCCGGCGTAAAGATTTACGAATACACGCCGGGGTTCATTCACGCAAAATGCTATCTCGTAGACGACGAAACCGCAATGATCGGAACGATCAATCTCGATTACAGAAGCTTGGTTCATCACTTTGAAAACGGCGTTTGGCTGCATAAAACAGATTGCTTAAAAGATATTAAAGCGGACGTATTGTCTACCATAGAAAAAAGCGAACTTATCCTTTCCGAAAACATAAAAACCTCACTCTTTCAAAAGCTTATCCGCTCTATCGTCAGAATATTCGCACCGCTGTTATAACCTAGGTTTTACCGCTTAGCATTGTCGGATAAGCATTATCGGCTAATAAAAACGTGGCATTTTAAGCGTCTTAACTAGTCGGCGCGCCATAAAAAACGGCGAAAATCAATTTTTTACCGTTATAAACCAATTAAGTTTAAGAAAATTATTGTAATTTTCTCGTTTATGCTGTATAATATAAGCGAGAAAACTTGCTTGCAAGGGTTTTCTCGCGCAGTATTTCACCGCACGAGCTTTTGCAAAAGCAAAGGTAAGGCGATAGCCTTGCTCCGTGCCAATGTCACGGAGCGGCGAGTAGCGGTATAATATAAGCGTATCCTTTGCTAGAGCAAAGTGAAAACTAATGTTTTCCTCGGCTTTTATATGCGCCAACGGCGTCAAGTAAATATTTAAGTAAAAAATAAGCAAAAAACCGCTTGCAAAACTTCGGTTATCGTATTTTGCCGCAATATACGGTATTCGGCATTAAAAACCGCATAAATGGCTAAAATACCCCTTAGTCAATTCAAGCTTATTTAAATGAATTTCGATTACAATTTATTCATTCTGATATATAAGGAGATTTTACGTTTTGGAAAACAAAAACAACAAAACAATATGGATAATCCTCGGCATTATCGTGGTTTTAATCGCCGCGCTTTCATTATCCTCGTGTTTTAAAAGCAAAACTTCCGTAGATTATTCGGAATTCCGTCAGGTACTCGAATTCGCAACGGAAAAAGACGGCATTACCGTCGAAAAGATCAATGGCATTATTTCTACCAACGGGGATTCCGTTTTAAAAGGCAGTCTTTCAAACAAATCGTACGAAAAGTTTGAACTTTGCGACGTCGTGTTTAAAAATTATAATATAGACTTTTCTATCAAAATCAACGGTGCAGTAACAAAATCTTTTACCACAAACTATTCTCGCAGCGCGGAAGTTATCGCAACGCTCGAAGATATGCTTGCTGATGCCGGCGTTTCTTATACGTATACCGACCCGAACGCCGGTTCGATTTGGTCAACGCTTATGCCCATTTTGGGTTACGTGTTAGTCGCGATAGTATTTTTCGTGATAATGATGCAAACGCAAGGCGGAACTAAAAGCGCTATGAATTTTGCAAAAACCAACGCAAGGCTCAATCACAATCTTAAAGTCCGCTTTACCGACGTTGCCGGCGCAGAAGAAGAAAAAGCCGAACTTGCCGAAGTGGTTGACTTCCTTAAAAACCCCCGCAAGTTTTCCGAACTCGGCGCGAGAATACCTAAAGGCGTTCTTCTAGTCGGTCCTCCCGGAACGGGCAAAACGTTATTTGCAAAAGCCGTCGCGGGGGAAGCGGGCGTTCCTTTCTTTTCTATATCTGGTTCGGACTTCGTTGAAATGTTCGTCGGCGTGGGCGCGTCTAGGGTAAGAGATTTATTCGACGCGGCTAAAAAGAATATGCCGTGCATCGTCTTTATCGACGAAATAGATGCCGTTGGTCGCCAACGCGGCACGGGATTAGGCGGCGGTCACGACGAAAGAGAGCAAACTCTTAACCAACTACTCGTTCAAATGGACGGATTTGAAACGAACGACGGCATAATAGTTATGGCGGCAACAAACCGCGCGGATATATTAGATCCGGCATTGCTCCGCCCCGGTAGATTCGATAGACAGATTTACGTTAACGTGCCGGACGTTCGCGGCAGAGAAGCGATATTGAAAGTTCACGCAAGAAACAAACCCTTAGCGCCCGACGTTAATTTCAAAACGGTTGCAAGAATGACTAGCGGTTTTTCCGGTGCGGATCTTGAAAACCTTCTTAACGAAGCCGCTATACTCGCCGCAAGAGCGAATAGAAAGTTTATCAACAACAAAGACTTGTACGAAGGCGTAAACAAAGTGCTTTTAGGACCTCAAAAGAAATCGCGCTTGGTTACCGAAACGGATAAACGCATAACCGCATATCACGAATCGGGGCATGCGATACTTGCAAGATTGTTGCCCAACTGCGATCCCGTTCACGAAGTAAGCATTATTCCTCGCGGTCAAGCGGCGGGCTATACCATGACACGTCCCGATAACGACGATAATCACCTTACGAAAGCCAAATTGCTAGACGATATCGTAATGACTTTAGGCGGCAGAGTTGCCGAAGAGCTTATTATAAAAGATATTTCGGCAGGCGCGTCGGGCGATATTCAAGCGGTAAGCAAACGCGCAAGACTTATGGTTACCGAATGGGGTATGAGCGAAAAAGTAGGTCCTATCTCTTACGCGTCCGATAAAGAGGTATTTATCGGCAGAGATATGGCTTCGCACGTAAGCTACAGCGAAGAAACCGCCGCGATAATAGACGAAGAAGTTCGCGGAATCGTTGAAAGCTCGCTTGCAAAAGCTCGCGATTTGCTAAAAACAAACAAACGCCTTTTAGACAATATGGCAAGACTGCTTATAGAAAGAGAAACCATTTTCTCAGAAGAAGTAGATATGCTTATGGAAGGCAAAGAACCGGAAGAAATTATGCAATTTATGGATGAAAACGAACAAAAACTGTCCGAAAATCCCTTTGAAAGGAAGCATAATCCCGTTATCGTAAAAGAAAAGACCATTGATACCGAAAGCGATAACCCCTCTGACGGAGAAGAAAATAAATAGTTATAAATACGGCAACCCCGTACTAAACGATAAGATAAAGCCAACGAAAAACAAAAACAACGGAGAGAAGATTACTATGGGAAAAATCGTAGCTTTTTCAAACCAAAAAGGCGGCGTGGGCAAAACAACGACCTGCGTCAACATGGCGGCATATCTAGCGCAAAAAGGATATAAATGCCTTCTTGTAGACTTAGATCCGCAAGGCAATGCAACAAGCGGTTTAGGCTTCGCTAAAAGCGAAGTGAAAAACTCCGTTTACAACGTTATGATAGACGAAGCTCCTATCGAAGAAGCCGTTGTCAAAACGTGCGTAAATAATCTTGACTTGTTGCCCTCGAACATAGACCTTGCCGGCGCGGAAGTAGAGCTCGTTTATATGAAAGATCGCGAACATATCCTTAAAAAGGTTATTGAAAAAGCAAAAACGACCTACGATTATATAACGATAGACTGTCCTCCTTCTTTAGGGCTTTTAACGATAAACGCGCTTGCCGCGGCGGATACGGTTCTTATCCCGATACAAAGCGAATACTACGCGTTAGAAGGCTTATCTCAGCTGATGAACACAATACGCCTAGTCGTCAAACATTTAAACCCATCTTTAAAGGTAGAAGGCGTTGTTCTTACAATGAACGATAACCGCGCAATCATCAGCAAACAAATTTCAGACGAAATAAGAAAATACTTCGGCAAAAGCGTATTCGATACGGTTATTCCGCGCAACGTACGCCTTGCGGAAGCGCCAAGCCACGGCGTTCCGATAATGCTACACGACGTAAGAAGCAAAGGCGCGAAAGCATATCTGGCGCTTACCGAAGAATTTATTTCAAGACAAAAGAAAAAAGCCTAAAACGGCAAAAAAATAACACGGACTCATACCGAGGAAAAACGGAGAGAAAATCATGTCTCAAGTTAATAGAGGTTTAGGAAAAGGCTTGTCGGCGCTCTTCACGGAAACGGAAGAAGATTACGGCAAAAGCATAGTATTTGACGAAGCGGAAGCCGCTAAAGGCGAAAGCGTATCGGAAATCGACGTAAATAAGATTTTCGCCAATCCCAATCAGCCGCGTAAGGCTTTTGACGAAACAGCGCTTAACGAATTATCGCAATCGATCAAAAAACACGGCGTTATAATGCCTATTATCGTCAATCGCGACGGCGATAAATATATGATAATCGCCGGTGAACGCAGATATCGCGCAGCAAAACTTGCGGAACTTTCTAAAATACCCGCAATCGTCAAAAACTACAGCGAACGCCAGATTAAAGAAATTTCTCTTATAGAAAACTTACAGAGAGAAGACCTTAATCCGATAGAAGCCGCAACCGCAATGAAATCGCTTATGAACGATTACGGCTTAACGCAAGAAGACCTTGCCGATAGAATAGGCAAATCTCGTTCCGCAATCGCAAATACGCTCAGACTTTTAAGTCTTATACCGGAAGTAATAAAACTCGTTCAAAACGGCGAACTTTCCGCAGGTCATGCGCGCGCGCTCGTCGCAATGCCCGCAATCGATCAAAGAAAAATGGCTGAAACCGCCGTGAAAGAAGGGCTTTCCGTAAGAGAGGTAGAAAAAAGAGTAAAAGACTATTTCTTGCCTCCCGAAGAAAAGAAAAAGAAGGTAAAAACGGAGCTTTCGGCTGAACTTAAAGAACTTATAGGCGATATGCAAAGGGTATTCGGCACAAAGGTCAACGCCATCGGCAACGACAATAAGGGTAGAATTTATATCGACTATTACACAAGGGACGATTTAGACCGCTTAGGCGAACTTTTAGAATATCTTAAAGTTTCTAAAAAATAATTCGCTTTTTACTAAATGCCTTTTAGGTTGTTTTGTGGCAACCAAAGCGTTTCGTTTAGTCTAAAAACACGTCGGAAATACCGATAACCACGCGCAAACGCTTTTCGTTTGCGCGTTTGTTTTACGTCAAACTAAACTATACTTATAAAATAGTACGCGTTTTGTGTACTGTTTATAAGAAACAATGACAGTACGCGTTTTGCGTACTATTTGCAAAATATCTTTCGTAAAAAAAGGAGAACAAATGACCAACGACGAATTATTTATGAAAAAAGCCATAGAACTTTCGCGCCTTGCGGTTTTGCACGGCAACGAACCTTTCGGCGCGGTGCTTACCAAAAACAACGAAATAGTCTTTGAAAACGAAAATCAAATTTACACCAAAAAAGATCCGACCTTTCACGGAGAAGCCGGCTTGCTTCGCGAATTTATTTCAAAAACGGGCATCACCGATTTAAGAGAATACACGCTGTATTCAAGTTGCGAACCGTGTTTTATGTGCAGCGGCGCAATGGTGTGGGCTAAACTCGGCAGATTGGTTTACGCCGCAAGCAACGTAGATTTAGAAAGCATTTTCGGCAAAAGCGGCTGTAATTGTTCTAGTATGGTTTTTGAAAATTCCTCTTGGAAACCGCAAACCACGTCGGGCATATTGCGAGATGAAGCTTTCGCCGTTTTATCTGACTATTTTTTATCGCACAAAAAAGGATAAAACAACTTTTTTCACTTAGAATATCTAAATAACCGATATAAAGATAGGTTAAGCGTTTTATCAAAAAAGCCCTAACTTAAAACGCGATATTATTAACGACAAAAACAAAAAAGGAGATATATTTATGGAATATTCGATACTATCCAACGGACTCAAAATGCCTAAACTCGGTTACGGCGTGTATCAGGTAAGCAAAGAAGAATGTGAAAACTGCGTTCTTACCGCGCTTAAAACGGGTTACCGCCATATAGACACCGCGCAAAGTTATTTTAACGAAGAAGAAGTAGGCTCGGCGATAAAAAATTCGGGCGTACCCAGAAACGAGATTTTTCTTACCACCAAAATTTGGATTGAACATTACGGTTATAAACAAACAAAAAAATCCGTAGAAGATTCTCTTCATAAACTGAAAACAGACTATATAGATTTGGTTTTGTTGCATCAGCCTTTTTCAGACGTATACGGCGCGTGGAAAGCGTTAGAAGAAATGTATTTAAGCGGCGTAATTAAAGCGATCGGCGTAAGCAATTTCTATCCGGACAGATTAGTTGATATATGCAGCTTTGCAAATATTAAACCGATGGTAAACCAAATAGAAACACACCCGCACAATCAACAAACCGAAGCGCGTAAATGGCTAAATAAATACAACGTCGTACACGAAGCGTGGGCGCCGTTCGGCGAAGGAAGAAACGGCTTATTTACAAATCCGACGTTAGAACAAATAGGCAAAAAACACCAAAAAACCACCGCGCAAGTTATGCTTCGGTGGGCAATTCAAAGGGACGTCGTAGTTATACCTAAATCAGTTCATAAAGAACGCATAGCGGAAAATTTCGATATATTCGATTTCACGCTTGACAACCAAGATATGCAAGAAATAGCTTCTCTCGATAAAAATCAAAGTTCCTTTTTCTCTCATACAGACCCGAATATGGTAGAATGGTTTTCGCAAATGGTGGAAAACCGCAAACACAACAACGACCACACTAAAGAAACTAAAAATTGGTAAAAATAAGGAGATTATTATGAAAAAAAGTTTAGGCGTACAACCCTTTTTATTCCCGATGCCCGTGCTTATAATAGGCACGTATTCAAACGACGGAACACCCGACGCGATGAACGCCGCGTGGGGAACTATATGCGATTTCGATAAAGTTGCGCTCTTTTTAAGCGAAACCCACAAAACGGTTGAAAATATTAAAGAACGCAAAGCTTTTACCGTCGCCGTTGCCGATGAAAAACACTTAATTCAAAGCGATTACGTAGGACTTGTTTCCGCAAAAACAAATAAAAACAAAATAGCCGATAGCGGCTTTAATACCACTAAAAGCTCTCGTGTAGACGCTCCCGTTATAGAAGATTTGCCGCTAACTTTAGAATGTCGTCTTATAGAAATCGACGAAAAAACCGGCTGCGTATACGGAGAAATCGTTAACGTCCTCGCGGAAGAAAGCGTTTTTACGAACGGCATTGTAGATATAACAAAAGTTAAGCCGATTTCCTTTGATCCGTCAAGCCGCTGTTATTATTCTATGGGCAAAAAGGTAGGAACGGCGTTTAGCGACGGCTCTGTTCTTAAAAAATAAACGATGTATTTATAAATAAACATAAAACATCGGCTTTTGCGATAACGCAAAAGCCGATGTTTTTTATATATTCGATTAATTAAGTAACCCTAAAGAATAATCTATTCTTTTTAGCGTTTCTTCTTTTCCGATAAGCTCGGCTATTTCGGTAGCGCCGCCGGCGGTAGCGGATTTCCCCGTAATCGCAATACGCGCAATCCATAAAACCGCTTGTTTTTTCACTCCCACTTCTGCGGAAAGCTTAACCAACGCTTCGAATAACGAAGAATTATTCCATTCGTCAACAGAACTTAAAACCTCTTTAATCTTAGGCAAAAGCTCTTTTGCAAGTTCCGCGGTTGCCTTTTGTTTTTCATTGACGAAAAGCGCTACGTCGTAGCTGCCGAATTCCTCTAAAAAGTCAAGTTTTTCGGGTATTTCGCTAAAGATTTGTATCCTTGTTCTGACAAGCGATAACAGCTTTTCCGTATCGTATTTTCCGTACGCTTTGCTTTCCTTTAAGAATTTTTCGGCGTAAGCCCTAAATTCGTCTTCGTTCATCTCTTTGATATATTCGCCGGATAGCCATTTCATTTTCGTTTCGTCAAAAATCGCAGGCGATTTGTTTATCCCTTCTAAAGAAAAACTTTCGGTAAGCTCTTTAAGAGTCATTTTTTCAACGTTAGTCTTAGGATTCCATCCGAGAAGCGCTATATAATTGACGATAGCTTCTTTCACGTAGCCTTTATTAACAAAATCTTCGTAAGAAGCGTCGCCGTTTCTTTTAGAAAGCTTGTGTTGGGCGTCTTTCATAATGGGGGGAAGGTGAATATACACGGGGCGTTCCCATCCGAATGCGTCGTACATCAAGTTATATTTCGGAGTAGAAGAAAGGTATTCCGTTCCTCTTATAACGTGGGTAATCCCCATAAGGTGGTCGTCAATAACGTTTGCAAAATTATAGGTGGGCATTCCGTCCGATTTTATCAAAATGCCGTCTTCTATATCCTTATAATCAACCGCGATATCCCCGTAAACAAGGTCGGTATAGCTACCCGTTCCCGTAAGCGGAACGTTTTGTCTTATAACGTACGGCTCGCCTGCGGCAAGCTTAGCTTCGATTTCTTCTTTAGAAAGATTTAAACAATGCTTGTCGTATCTGACGTTGCCCTCTTCGTCTTTAAGCGAAGCAACTCTTTCGGGCGTGCAAAAACAATAATAAGCGCCGCCGAGTTCAACTAACTTCTTAGCGTATTCGGTATAAATACTTTTCCTTTCGCTTTGAACGTAAGGTCCGTATTCTCCGCCGACGTCCGGTCCTTCGTCATACATAATGCCGGAATCGCGCATAGTATCGTAAATGATTTGAACCGAACCGTCAACGTAACGGTTAGTATCCGTATCCTCTATACGAAGAATAAAATCGCCGCCGTGCCTTTTGGCGAAAAGATATCCGTAAAGCGCGGTTCTTAATCCGCCTATATGTAAATATCCCGTAGGACTCGGCGCGAAACGCGTTCTTACTTTACTGTTTATCATAATGCATATGCTCCTCTAAATTTTTATATATATTTATGAAATCGCTTTTTTCTTTAATCGTTTTAAGTCTGTCTTCGGGATCTCTGCGATAACTGTACATTCCGTCGCGACAAACTATATAATGATCTAAAAGTTCCGCGTCGTGCGCGCTGCAAAGAGTGTTCATTTTAGCGGTGGTAACGTCATCTTGCAAACTCGGCTTAACGTTATTGCTAGGGTGATTATGCGCAAGCAACACGTATTTGGGGTGTAACGCCGATAAAGTAGCCACTATTTCGTGAGAATCGATTTCAAGACTTTCTTCGTTTTCTCCGTCGTAACACAGCGCGTTTATCTCCTTAAAATCACGCGTTAAAAATACCACGCAAAGCCTTTCCTTTTCAACGTCATTAAAAAGCGAGCTTAACTGCTTCATTGCGTCGTAAGGAGTTTTCCAGCTTTTATTAAGCGGTCGGTTACTGATTTTATAATCTCTGTTAAGCCGCCCTATGGCAACGATAAGCGCCGCGGTATAATCCCCAATACCGTCAACCGTTTTAAGCTGTTCCGCCGTTGCGGATAAAACGTTTTTTATCGAGCCGAACGTTCTCAATAATTTATGAGCCAAAGGGTTAACGTCTTTTCTCGGAATAGAGAAATATAAAAGAACCTCTAACAATTCGTGTTCGGTTAACTTTTGATTTATATCCGAACATTTTTTTATCATTCTAGAGCGGTGTCCCGCATGAAGATTTTCCGATTGCATAAAGATATTTTAACATAATTTGCACAATAAATAAATTGTTTTTCGGTTTTGTTGCAAAATTTTTTATTTTATAATAGAATATTTAAAGAAAAAGAAAAAATTTCTCGACTTTCGGAGACGGTTATGAATAATTACGAAGAATTTTACGAAGATCTTAAAACCCTTATATCTTTCAACAGCACAGAGGGCGAACCTCTTTCGGGTATGCCTTTCGGCAAAAAGGTTGCAGAGTCACTTGACGCTTTTGCGGAGATTGCAAAGCGTATGGGCTTTACCGTTACGCTTTACGACGGCTACGCCGCGGAAATCACCTACGGTGAGGGCGAAGAAATAGGCATAATGGGGCATTTAGACGTAGTTCCCGCAGGCAAAGGCTGGTCAACCGACCCGTTCTCTCTCACAGAAAAAAACGGCGTTTTATACGGCAGAGGGGTTGCCGACGACAAAGGTCCTACGCTTGCAACGCTTTACGCGCTTAAAGAACTGAAAGACTCCGGTTTACCTTGCAATAAAAAATTCAGGCTGTTCGCCGGAACTAACGAAGAAACGGGCTGGAAAGACGTTGAATACTTAAAAACAAAAACAAAACTTCCTAAATACGGTTTTTCTCCGGACGGCAATTTCCCCGTATCATATTCCGAAAAAGGGGTATACGTATTATATTTCCCGTTGCCAGAGATAAATAATTTCCGCGAAGTCAACGGCGGAACGGTAATAAACGCCGTATGCGCCGAAGCTTCGGCAAAAGCGGAAAAAATAAACGCCGAACTCATTGAAAAATACGGATTAAAATATGAAAACGGCATAATAAAAAGCAAGGGCAAAGCCGCGCACGGCTCCGCTCCGCAAAACGGAATAAACGCGTTTAAGCCGCTGTTTGAATATATGCGCGACTGCGGAGAAAGCCTTCTTTCGCCCTTCTGCAAATATTTATTTAACGACGAAAACGGCATTATGAAGCTTTCAAACGAACAAGGCAACGTAACTTTTTCGCCCGATATCATAACGGAATATAACAACAAACTATGTCTTGCATGCGATTGCCGCGTTCCCGCGCCATTTGACTTCGCTAAAGAAATAGCTCCGCTTATCGATAAATTCGGATTAGAATGGTTTTACGAAGAAAAACATCAGCCATTTCTCGTTCCTAAAGATTGCTATTTCGTAAAAACGCTTGTAAACGCGTATAACCGCGCCACGGGCGAAAATGCCGAAGCCGTAAAAATGGGCGGCAGCACGTTCGCAAGGGCGTTTGAACAAGGCTGTTCTTTCGGATTTGAATTTCCTAACGTAGACTATCATATGCACGAACCCGACGAACGAATCGGCGTAGAAGAACTTAAAAAGGGCTACGAAATAATAAAAACGGCGCTTTTTGACCTTGCAAAATAATCTGAAAAAAATTTGATAAAAAGCCGTGCCGCTCTCATCCGAACGCGCGTTATTTGGTTGAAAAAAAAGTCGGCATATGGTAAAATAAATAAACAAACGCAAAAGAGGTATTTTTATGCAATTCGATTACGAGCTAGTCGGCAAAATAGGTTCTATGGCTCTTATAGACGAAAAAAGCCGTATGCTCGATTACACGCTTATCGCGCGCATATCGTCGGAATTACGCCCCGGGTATATTTGGGTAACTTCCGGCGCAGCCGAAACGGGCAGATTAGATTATATAAGAAGAACGGGCAAAGAACTTAAAGGCAGCGAAGAAGATAATAAAACCGACTACGCGGCTCAAGGTCAAGCGGTGTTAATGTCTACCTATCGCGAATTCGTAGACGGCAAATATTCTTTAAGGCAAGTTTTAGTTGAACATCAGCACTTTAACGACGAAATAAAACGCGCCCACTTAAAAGCTTTGCTTTTACGTTGCAAAGAACAAAACGCCATACCCATAGTTAATTATAACGACGCCGTTTCCGCCGAAGAATCAAGAAAATTCGAGATTCAATCGTTAAAAAACAAAACGCGCCACCCCGTAGAATGCGTCGATAATGACGAAACGGCTTCTCAAATAGCTTGTTTGGTTAAAGCCAAAACTTTGCTTATATTAACTAGCGCGAACGGCATTTACAGGGAAGCAGGCAAGCCCGAAACCCTTATAAACGAAATAAGCGGTAAAGACGTATATGAAGTTTTAGAAAACATCACCGAATGCGAAAACTTTTGTAACGGCGCTTCAAGAAAAGGCGCAAACGGCGCAAAGGCAAAACTTGAATACGTTAAAGAAGCCGTCAAAATCGGCACTACCGTTATAATTGCTTCGGCAAAAAATTCACTTTCCGACCTTCTTTCGGGCAAAGCGCCGGCAACACGCATCGGCGTTAGATAAAACGATTATTTAAACAGAGATTGCCACAAAACGATATTATCCCGTCATTACGAGGAGCGAAGCGACGTGGTAATCTCTTTTTTCTCCGTTTTGTCATTTGGCAAGTTGTCCTAAATCATTATACCGCGTTGATAAGCCACTGCTTTATTTAATATGCTTTTTATCACAAGATTAAAGCAATAACTTTTAAAATTTAATTTTCGCACACAAAAAGCCCGCTATATTCCGTATTTTACGAAGTATAACGGGCTATGTTTTTTCTATATCCCTACGCGATTAAGCGTTGTGTTTTTTTCGGCTTTCACCGTTTTAGCGGCAATATTTATTGAAAGCCGCAATCCATTCGTCCGCAATGAGCTTTGCTCCTGCAATTGCGGGATGCACTCCGTCGTCAAGATAATATGCCGCGCCGTGTTTTGCCGCCGCCGCGTCTAGCTTATCTTGAAGCTCTATAAACGGCAAACCGAAATCCTCCGCGATTTTTCTTACGACCTTCGCGTATTCTTTTACCTGCAAAAATTCTTCGTAATGTTCTTCCGTAGCATAACCTTTTAACACAAACGGTTCTAACAACATTATTTTACATTCGGGCAATCTTTCTTTCGTTTCCGCAATAATGGTGCGATAAACTCTGTCAAATCTATCTAGTTCTACGCCGTTTTGCCCGCCTATTTCGTGCCATACGTCGTTAACGCCGATAAGAATAGATAAAACGTCGGGGCAAAGATTCCAAACGTCGCATTTAATTCTAGCGTATAAATCGACTATTCTGTTTCCGCTTATTCCGCGGTTAAGAACCTCAAATTTTTCGGGGTTTTCCGACAATAATTCGCCCGCAACGAAAAAAGGATAGCCGTTGCCATAGCCCCAAATCGTACCCTTGTCCTCACGCTGTCTGCCCATATCCGTGATAGAATCACCTAACGTTATAATCCTCATAATTTACCTCTATAAATTTTTTTAAACGGTTTTTACCATCTTTATTTTTCCGTTTTCTATAATAAATCTACCGTAACTTTTCCCTCTGAATATCGCCGACGGAAAATCCGCCGCCGTAAATACAGTTTGAATACCTTCCGTCGCCGCAAGCAATTTTCTTTGCCGCGATTTATCCAATTCCGAAAGCACGTCGTCTAAAATAAGCACGGGGTATTCAGCGAATCTTGCCTTAAACGTATCCGCCTCGGCAAGTTTAAGCGAAAGAGCAACCGTTCTTTGCTGACCTTGCGAACCGTATATCCGCGCGTCCGCTCCGTTTAAAATAAACTTTATATCGTCGCGATGCGGTCCGATAGACGTAAACCCCAATCGCATATCTTTTTCCATAGCGTTAGCCAAATCTTTTTTCAGTTCAAAGGCTATTTCTTCCTCTTCTCCCGAATAACCGCTTTCCGTTTTCATCTTAAGCGTTTCTTTTCCGTCAGAAAGATAAGCGTGTTTAAGCTCGGCAATAGGGGCTATTTCGCTTAAAAACCCGTTACGCGCCTTTATTATAACCGCGGCGTATTTAACCAGCTGCGCGTCCCATACGGGCAAAGTTTCTTTTATAACGAAAGGATCGGGCGTTTTTAACAAATTGTTTCTTTGCGATAAAATCTTGTTGTATCTTTGTAGCGCGTAAAAATAATTTTTAGACATTTGCGAAAGAGAAACGTTCATAAACCTGCGTCTGTCTTCCGGACTTTCTTGAACAAGCTTTAATTCGGACGGGTTAAAATAAACGCTGTTAATGTTTCCGAGCAGTTCGCCTATTTTAAGCGTTTCAACCCCGTTAATAAACACCCTTTTTTTGTCCGAAAAAAAGCAAATTTTAACCGTAACCGAACCGTAAGAGCTTTCCGCCGTACCTGAAATTTCAGCGCTTTCTTCCCCGTTTTTTATAACCACCTTATCGCGGTGATTCGCCCGCGGAGAATATCCGGTACATAAAAAAAACAAGGCTTCCGCGGCGTTCGTTTTACCTTGAGCGTTTGCGCCCGTCAAAATATTTATTCCGTCCGCAAAAGAAAATTCTTCCGCCTCGTAATTACGGAAATTTTTAAGAGTAAGCCGTGTAACCTTCATATCGCCCGCGTTCGCCAAACAAAGCTTTCGCAATGCGGCGTATTTTTGTTTTTATCGATTGACTTTATTCGTTTTAAATTATATGATATTATATAT
>CAZXOQ010000008.1:0-26609 GCA_964642415.1 uncultured Christensenella sp.
AACGACTGCAATCTAAAGCCTGTGCGTTCCCACTTGCGAGTGCTTGCCGGATATATGCCTAAATCTTTTAACGTTTTAGTTTGCCATTGCCCTTCACCCTGCATATGGTTGTAGCAAATATGAACGAGAAATCTGTTCGTTTCAAAATACTTACTTCCGCCGATACCGATACCCGTAACGTTTGCCGCGGTTAAACGAGCAAGCCTTATACTGTCTTTACCGGTATTTTTCACGGTAGTAAACTGTTTTATTACGTTAAGGTCTTTAATAAACTCAACGTGTTCGGTTAGCGATACGTTTTTGTTATCGACGGCATAACTTATTTCCATTCCGCATTCCGTTTTCTTGAAAGACTTAAAATTGAAAAAATCAGAAGTAGGCATTACGTTTATTCCGTCGTATTCCACTTCGTAATCGGCGTCAAGCATAAGATTAGAGTTAACGTATCCGTATTCGTAATTACCATTTAAACTTGAATCGGTAGAAAGATAAAAATGCCCCTTTTCACCGATATTCACGAAAGTTTCGCAATGTTTTAACTTTTCCATTTTTCACCTTATAAGAGCTTGACCTTATTTTTCTATGATTTTTTCGCCGGTTTCTTCTTTAATCGTAATTTTTACACCGTGACGTTTATCGGATTTCATAATGCTTTCGGCAATCCATACCGCAATTACCGACGCAAAGCCGTGATTGCAACTCGACGCGGGAGAATCGTTTTCCCAAAGAGTTTTGGTGTTGTTAGCCATTGGCTCAAACAATTTTACGGCTTCGTCTATCACCCTGTCGTATTCGCCGCGTTTTAGCAATAGTATAAACCTTAAATAATAGCCGATAAAAACGTTACTCTTACCTACGTTAGGCTTTACGGCGTTTAGCGGACCTAATTCGTTTATAACACGTTCGCAAAAGCTTTCATCGGTAACGGTATCGGTAAAAAGTGCATAATATTGGCAAGTTTCGCTTAAGTGTGTATCGCATCTAATTAATTTGCCGTTTACCCTCACCGCGTTTTCGGCAAAAAACTCGCCGTTAAACGAAAAATCGACAACGGCTTTTCTTACGTCTTCCGCCTGTTTTTTCAAGCTTTCGTCGCCGTATAAATCGTCAACCGTTTCAAGCATTTTCGCGTAAAGCATATTCGTCGGGAAATTCACGCCTTTAACGTATTCTTCGTTATTGCAAATGCTCCATTCTACAAAAACCCATCCATCTAAATTTTCAAGCAATCCGTACTCGTTTTTAAAATCCGCAAAATAATTAACTATTTTATAAATTTTTTCTTTTGCGCGGATTATAAAGTCGTAATTGCCCGTACGCTTATAATAGTCTAATACTTCTAAAACAAACCACATAGACCAATTAGGAATAAATAACGAATCGGTATCCGACGGGAAGCACATAGGCAAGATAACCTTATCGGTGTTTGCGGTATCTATAAGTAAAAAGTTTTCTAAAAAATTAGTTTCTATGTCGTTATTTCCGAAAAAGAAACGTTCGGTGATCCCCGTAAAATAAGAATCGCAAAGCCAACCGGCACGTTCGCGTCCCGGACAATCCATAAAAATATCGAAGGTATTTTGCCGATAAGTATTGATAGCGCTATCGAAAACCTTTTGAATTTTTTCGTCACCGCAAAGCGAAAGTTTAGCTTCTGCGTCGTTTTGCACTTTAACGACGGAAACGCTTAATTCCACCTCCGAATCGGTCAACACTTTTACGAACTTAAAGGAATACGGCTCGGCTGAAAGCAATTCGTATTCGCCTGACGGCAATTTCCATTCTACGTAGTCGTTGCAAGCGGAACGCCTGAATATCCATTTCCCGTCGGGTAACGTTTCTTCGAGCACGGCAATAAGCCTTACGTTGTTTTTTGATTTTACCCGTATTTTCAAAAAGCCCGTTTTAACCCCGTCGCAATCGAAGTCATACGCGTTAAAACCGTTTATAGTATCCAACATATCTCTTTGAACCAAATAATCGGTAACGCCTATTTTCTTTTCAACGGCAGGTTCCCACCAAAGCGAATCAACCTTATCAAACCCGTTAAACACGCTTCTTTTTATAAAATTAAACGCTTCTTCGTCGTAAAGACAATTATCTTTATGTGAAGGCAGCAAAACGGGTGCTTCAACCTCTTTTGTTTTTATCGGATACAAGACGTTTTTAGAATAATCGTATACTTCTAAAAATCCGCGTTGGTTACTAAACTTCTGCACGCTTTGAAGCTTTTTTCCGTCTACGTAACACTTAAAATCCAAGGTATCCGCGACAACTTTTCCGTTTTGCAATATTTCCGCGCCGAAAAAAGGTTCTTGCAGTGCGTATGTAAAGGTAGGAACGCCGTAAAAAACCGTTTTTACGGTTATGTGTTTCACCCCGACGGGAATGCCGACTTCTCTAACTCTCGCGTGTCCTTTTAAGGTTCTTTCCGGTCCGTAAGAAATTAAAACGTCGTCGAAAAAAATTCTAAATCCGTCGGCGGCGGCAACTTTCAATTCGTTGCACGCCGTGCCGCATTCATATATAAACGTAAGTTCTTGATTAAGCGATTTTCGGTCGTTAGACCATATAAATTTCATAAATTCTCCAAGTAATGTTTTATTAAGTCTTATAATTTGCAAAGCAAATTTATCTAATAGCAACGATTCCGTCTTTGGCAATAAGCGTTTTTACTACTTCTAAATCTCTTATCCAACTGCGAACGTTAGCGGTATCGAAAGAATTGTCTATAAAATACGTACCTTTAGCGGACGCACCGTACCAAAGCCACGTCGGTGCGGGAACTAACCACATATCGGCGTTAACCGCTTCGTAAAATTCTTTGCTTGTTCCGTTTTGTCCGTGATGCGCGGCTGTGACGATAGCGCAATCTTTTATTCCGTTAAGATTATTCTCTAAAAGCCATTCGCCGACCTCTATACCGGAGTCACCCGTAAATAAAACGCTTTCGCCCTTAGTATCGCCGTCAAACGTATCCATTCTTAGGCAAACGTTGGTGTTGTTGCCCCAGTTGTTGCTATATTGCATCATCTCGTTTAAAACTTCTATTTTTACGTTGTCGTCTATTGCTATAACCTCGTCTTTTTTCATTCTTATAAAGTTATCTACAATATTATAATCCGACTTTGCGTATTCGTTTAATTCTTTATACCAAACGGACGCACCCCCGTTATTCTCGCAATCCGCAACCGACGGCATATCGTGGTAAAGATTTTTAATATGAATAAGATTTTCTCTCAAAACAACGGATAGCGCCCCGATGTGATCGCTGTGCAAGTGCGAAATAAACCAATGATCCACTTCCGATTTAAGCGTATACAAAAAGTCAACTAAAAATTCCGCGTCGCCCTCGTTACCGCCGTCGAAAACAAGAAGGCTTTTATCTCTTGTATAAACCACGAAAGAACAGTTTTGTTCCATTTCTACGCAAGGAAGCATATATAACGTTGCGCCGCAAAGCATCGATTCGCTTAAAACCGCAGAAGAAGTTTTTACGCTATCTTTTATTCTTATAGTTTCGCCTTTGCCGTTTAGCAGTTTTATTCTGACAAACGGACTCTCGCCGTCGAACAGCAATTTGGTTTGCGTTGTTATCTTATTCCATTTTTCGGTAGGCATAGCGTCGTCTATAATCGTATTATCTACCGAGGTAAACCTTACGTCGGAATAACCGCATCCGTTAAGCCCTTTACCCTCTATATAAACTTGCAAAGTAACAACTACGTCTTTACCCAATTCTCCGCCGGCGGGAATATTTATATCGTAATAATCGTCGGTATCGGGTTTATAAACCGTATACGTATCGGTAGGAACAAGCACCTCGTCTATAACCGCACCGCCATTATCGCCCGTAGACGGCGATAAAGCAATCGCCCCGAAAGACGTAAATGTAAAAATAAATACAAAGCATAAGGCAATGCAAAGCGATTTAACTATTTTAGAATTTCTTTTCATAAATTTTCCTCCTCTTTTCTTTTGCGAACAATAACAACTGCACCTGCAATCAAAATAACCGCCGCTGATAAAATCGCGTTAGACGCGGAAATAGCGCCGTCGCACCCCTCGTATGAAGCATCGGTTTTTTCTTCAAATTTAGCGGTAAGCGTTACGTCACCGTTTAAGGTAAGCGAATACTGTTCTTCAGTCGACTTAAGAATGTCGCCATCATACCAACCGACAAACTCATATCCGTCGCGGTTATCAGCCGATAGCGTAATCGTATCGCCGTAATAATAAACGTCTTTATTTTCTAAAACAGTGCCGCCCGTAACGTTTACAGTCACGGCAGTATTTTTATAAACCGCAACGACAGTTGTATCGCCCGATACGGTAAACGTATAAGTAGCTTCTTTGCCGACTTCTTTGTTATTTACGTACCAACAAGAAAAGATTTTACCGTCAGCGGGTTCGTTTGCCGTAACGGTGGCGGATTGCAAATATTCAATCGTATCGGAATTTTTACCGTCAATAGTTCCGTTGATAACCGTTATCGTATATTTAACGTAAATAAACTCTGCCATATAAGTTGTCGGCTCTTCCGGCTTGATTGTTATAGGTTTACGGTATTCCTTAGACGTTTGTTTATCACCGTTTTTATCTAACCACGACCATTGCAAAAATTCTTTATGTTCGATTGTTGCCGGTATTATGGTAACCGTGCTGTAATAATCGACGTATTTTTTTCCGTCGTTTGCGCCGTCAAATCTATCGTCCGAAACCAAACCGTTTTCTGCCGTAACCAATACCTGAACCCACCCGTAACGCGCTTCTAATTGAACGCTGTCGGTAACGGTAAAAGTATACGACGGGTTTTCCGAAACGCAAACGCCGTTTTCGTCGTAAAAACCGATAAATCTTTTGTGTTCTTCGGGTTCTTTGGCAGTTACGGTTAGCGTGCAATCGGAAGGCACTTTAACCGAATTAAAACTAATAACGTTGCCGTCTTTTGCGGTTATTTTGCTATAATTATTATCTACGCTAACATTAAGCGTACCGTACTTTGCAAAATAAGTTGCGGAACCGGTAACGGTAATCGTTGTTGTCGCATCTTTAGAGATACGCGTACCGTTTTCGTCATACCAACCGTCAAAATAGACGTTAGATTCGTTAGAATCCGCCTTAACGGTTAATTTCGCGTCGAACTGCGTATAAAGGGAATTACCTCCTTTATCAAGCGTTCCGCCGACTATCTTCACGAAAACGTATCTAACGTAATAAGTTGCAGAACCGGTAACGGTAATCGTAGTAGTTGCATCGTTAGAGATACATACGCCGTTTTTATCGTACCAGCCTTCGAAATCAACGTTAGGTCTTTCGTCCGCGATAACGGTAAGAACAGTACCCTTTTTAGCATACGCGGTGTTAAAACCGCTTTCAAACTTACCGTCGGAAAGTTTGATTAAGTTTGTAGAATATTTTGCCTCTAACGAAACGTTTGCCGTAACGGTAAACGTATAAACTATCTCTTTAGAAACGTTGTTTCCGTTTTGATCGAACCAACCGATAAACTCGTCGCACTCGTCGGCGGTAATATTGCCCGTAACGGTAACGGTAGTTCCGCTTTTAAACGCGCCCGAAGATTTGCCGTTTTCAAACTTTCCGCCCGTCAAAGCCACGGTAAGATAATCGAAATCGTCTTCCGTTTTTTCAAGCATAATGCCGATATCGCTATCAATAAACGCCGATTTAGCTTTAACCTCTTCTATATTTTTGAAAGTTCCGTTCGGAATATCCGCGGCGTTGCCGTAACCGACCTTTTGAACGGAAACCTCTGTGCCGTCCGCATAGAAATACGTAACGGTAAAATACTCGTAATTTATCGTCGCAAGACTTCTGCCGACGGATTCCGCACTAAAGCACTCGTAAAGTCCTTTGTTAAAATCATAAACGACCGTTCCCGAAACCCCGTCGATTATAAAATCGTCTATAATCGCATTTTTAGCATAAACCGTATCGTTTTCTATATAAAACGAAAAATAATATTCGGTATCGTCAAAAGATTTTTTATCGTATTTTTTGATAAAAGAATAATCGGCTTCGTCAACGTTTTTACCGTAAAGTTCTAAATACCCTTCGGATTTTTTCACCATATAAAAATCTTTGTTTAAGCCCGTCAAATCGAATTCCGCATAAGATTCCGCATTGTTTTTGCCTTTCAGCTTCAAGATAAGTCCGTCGTTTTTAATCATACGGAAGCTAACTTTATCCGTAACGTAAACGGATTTTTCGTAAGTATATTTTAGGCTGCCTTTTTCGGTAGCGGACTTGCGGTTAGCCGTCATAATAGCGGCGTAATCGGGGACGTCGATAACCGAAGTATCAACTTCTACGTAAGAGCTGCCCGTAAGGGTAAATTCTTTTTTTGCGCCGTCTATTGTATAATTTAGATCGGCAACCGTTATATCGATATCGTTTTGAACGAGAATGGCTATACTGAAAGAATCGCCCAAGCTATCGGGATTAACCTTCCATACGGCAATAGCTTCACCCCAATCTTTATCGCCTATGCGCTTTTTATAAACTCTGAATTTATAATCGGTAAAATCGAGTTCGCCTTTAACCCTGTATCCCGCTGAAAAAACCCAAAACGCCTCGCTTCTTCTATCGGAGCTTTCAAGCGTTGCTTCGCCCGCCGCGCGCGCGGCAGTATTAAAATACATCAAACCGCCTTTACCCTCGGGAGAATAATACATATAGCGAGAAGTCGTCGCGCCGTACGAAAAACCTATCCAACAATTGGTTACGTTAGACTTGCTTTCTAAAACGGAAAATTCCATTGCAAACTTAGTGCCCATCGACCTTTTGAAGGTTTCCGACGAGCCGAAATAACCGCTCTTAAAAGAATGAACGGTATATTCCACAACGGTTTTATCTTTCACGGGCGTGCAAACGACCTCACACAAATCGTTAGAAACTATTTCGGAAGAAAGGACTCTGTTACCGTTTTCGCCTATAACGTAAACCGAATAATCGGTAATTTGCATATTGTATTCGGAATTTAACGTCCAACTGGCAAATTTATAAAGCTGCGTAAACAACCTTACGTTATTTTTCGGTGCAAAACTTTCGTTTATACCCGTAACCGAAGAAGCAAGAACGTAAGAAGATTCCGGTGCGCCGATTTTATTGACGTATACTAAAATAGAACCTTTTTCCGTTTCGGAAGTATAAGGCGTGTAAACCACTCTTACCCTATTAAATTTATCGAACACGGTATACGGATCTAATTTAGCCGTCAACGGATCGCACGCGTTTAGCGCAGCGATGCCCGACGGTGAAGAAACACCGTTAACAAAAGCGTATTCCGAGCCCGAAAGAACGTGATTTCCCGCAAAATCAAAGTGATTGCTTTGCTCGGATAAAACGGCGTTTTCGCCTAAAGTGCTTGCGGAAACCACCGTAAAGCCCATATTATAGCTTGTAAGATCAAAATTTTCATCCGTGATATCGTATTCCATCACTAATTTTTCGTTAGCGGCAAGATCAACGGAACGCCCCATTCCGAAATATCCCCTAGAAGCGCCGCCGTTAGCCGTAAATTTAATATCGTAAACGTCAGTCGGGTCTTTATATTCGCCGACGCACATATTGCCGCCGGACGCGAAACCGACACCTAAATCTTCTCCTCCGGTGGTTTTTATAGAATAATCCTTTACAATCATTTTTAGCTTCCAACCGCCAACCATAAACAAGCCGACATTAGAAGAAGGCGCTACGCTTGCGCTTAGCCCCTCATTACGTGCAATCTCACGATATTCTGAGTTTGCTACAAACGTATCTTTAAGATAAATGATAAAAGAACCGTTATCTTCTCCGTCATGTGCCGGCGTATAAACAACTTTTACGGCATTTCCTTCGGAAAAAACCGCTGCGGGAGCAAGCCTTTCTATTGAAACCTCTTTATCTTTTCCATCCATCCCCTGTCCGAACCACTGTCCGTAATAGCCGGAACGAGTGAAAACGCGTGGTTTGCCCGTCGTTGAATACGCGCCGTTAGTTATACTGCCAACGTGAAACCAAAAAGTGTAACCTTGCCCGTGAGAGGTAAAACCCGGCGTTACTTCTAAATTTTTAACCATTGTGAATTGCATCACCAAAGATTCACCCGGAAGCACGTCTACGGTTTTTTCAGCCCCCGTATGCGCATAACGCCCCTCTGCGCCGTCAAACTGCAAAGTATAAAGCTTATCTTCTGCCGTAGCGACAGTGGTTTTTGTATTGGGCAAAAGAGTTATCCCCAATAGGCAAAAGAATAGCGCAAAAGCGGCAAATGCCCCTAATAAAAGTTTTCTTTTCATATAACCTCCTTAAAATTAATCGGTAACTACGTTATGATATGAAATATCCGAAGAACCGTTTGCGGTCACGCCGGACAATTCGCATTCGTCAAAGAACAAATAACCTATATATAACGGAACGGTTTTATCGATACCCGTAACCTTGCCGCCGAGAACTTTTTGGTATACGGCGTTATCGTCAAGCGCGGATTTCATATAAAGAGCATATTCACCGGAACCGTTTAACGTGAACTTATACGTAACGTAGCTTCTGAACAGCATACTACCCTTCCATTCCGGATTTCCCGTTTCCGAATGAACCGAAGTATAATCGTTAAAACCGTTTTCGTAAGCCTGTATAGTACAACTCACATCGGTACCGGTAACGGTCGTATAAACGTGGTTACTGTAAAGCATAAAGCTAGACGAAGCGGTATACGGTGCATTTAAATCCGTTTGGGTGGTAACGCAAAAACCGGAGTAATTCGCGCTTGTTATGCTACTTTGAGGTTGAACGATGGTAAATTCCGTTTCTAAAGTATCGCTATCGTTTGCCAAAACTTTGCCTTGCGTTCCGTAAATAAATCCGGGAACGTCGTAAGAAGAATTTGTAGATACGATGTATTTGGTAGACTCTCCCATCTTGTTTAATACGGGCTTAACTCCTACGAAATTATAGCCGGAAAAGAAATCGCTTCCCGTAATAACAAGATTATCTACGGTAATATCGCGGTTAAAGGTAAACCCGATATAAAAGCCGTTTGAAATATCCGTATTTATCGGTCCGGAACGGAACATCGCGTATTCGGAACTCGTTTCGCCCGTATTTTTCATATACATTGCATACGTGCCGTCGGAATTAACTACAAACTTCAAAGTTTTTCCGCCCTTAAACACGCTTTCTACTATTTGCTTTTTCACCGTGGCGTCGGAGGCGTTATTATACGAATAAGTTAAAGGAAGAACGCCGTCATAAACGTTACACGTGTCTTTATCTCCGTAATAGCCGTTAATCATATAATAAGCATACTTTTCACTCGCACTCGGCCAAGACGCAGTTATGGGATTGGCAGAAATTCTAAAGCCGGCTTGGATATTGTCCGTTCCCGTATTGTATCTAAGCCCGTCTATAACGTCGAATTCTATATACGCGCTCTCACCCTCTTTAAGAGTTATTTTAGTCGCACCTGAAACGTTACCGAGACCGGAAGTATAATCTAAAAACAAATAATCGTTATCAATCTCCCCTTTTAATCTGCGCGTAAAAGTATAGGTATTCTCTATATCCTTTTTAGAAGAATCTTTCGCAAATTTATAAGCGATGGAATAAGCGTTTCCGCCGTCTTTAAGCGTTAAAAGTGTTGCACCGTCTAAATCGCGGTTAGAAACCTCTTGATCGTAATACCCCGTTTTAAGCGCGTGGGTTAAGCGTACGCCGTCTACATCGAGAGAGAAAGCGTTGGAATGGTTGTGGCCGAAAAATACGCTTTGCGTGCTTCGATAACTCTTGACAAAACCGAAAAGACCGTGTTCCGTACTGTACGTAAAACCGTTTGCGATACCGAAATCGCCGTTTTCATTAGCGGAAACTTCTAATTTAGAAAACTTTCCGTCGTTCAAAGTTATATCGTCGTTATATTTTTCTACCATACCATAATACATATCTTGAAAAGGAATATGCGCGAACATAACCGACGGAATTAAACTTTCGCCGTCAACGAGTTTTTGCATTTTAGATTCGTACCACTTTAGCTGTTCTTGCGTAACGTCGCCTGAGTTATAATGCGTGTACATAAACACGAACTGCGTTTGAATTTTATCCGAGCCCTCTTCTATCAAACTAACGACGTAATCACCGCATTCGGCGTCTTCTTCTTGTTCAAATAGGAAATATTTAGACTCGCCGTAAACCTCGATAATATCAGATCTTGAAATATGCGGAGCGTCGGGAACGTCTCCGTCGTGATTGCCGAAAATTATCGACCAAGGTATTTTATATCCGTCGATAATACGGGCAAGCTCTTTATGAGCATCTAAATTATCGGTATCGAATCTCGAATACACGTTATCGCCCATCAAAACGATATAATCGGGATTATTCGATTTAATCATTTCGTCAACGGTATTATATACCGCGGCGGAAGTATCGGAATACACGTTATACTTAACGTTGCTATTTGCTACGAGAGCGGCACCCGACGAAGATTTTACGTTTACCGTTTGAATATCGGCAAGCAATAAAACCTTAAAATCCTCGCCTGCTTTTTTATAAATTTTCAAACCGTCTATATTATCGTTCGTAGAAAAAACGGGCGATAACACGACGTCTTTTTTAATATCGGAAAGACTGTCCGACCAACCCGAAAAATAGCAATTTTTCTTGTACGTGTTTATTTGCGGCGCGGTAGCGGATAACCCGTCTTCTACTATTTCGGACTTAATCAGCTTTCCGTTATCGTCCACGAAAGAAACGACATGCGGAGTTTTAACCTCTTCTTTATATTCGGCGTAAATTTTTGTATTTTCTTTTATCTCGGTATAATCTCCGCGCCAACCTGCAAACACAAGTCCGCTAATTTCGGGAGCAACGGGCGCCACAGCGTTTTCACCGTAAGCAACCGACTGAACGTCGCCTAAAACCGCGTCTTCGTATCCGTAAAAGGTCACCGTATAATATTTGCGTTCGTACAGAGCGGTTACGATTAAATCGCTTGTAACGTTGTTATACTCTTTATCCCAACCAGTAAAAACAAAACCCTCTCTTTCGGGATTTTTTATCGGCGCGTACGCGCTTGCCCCTTCGCGAACCGACTGTTCTTCTATAATAGAGCTGCCGTCGTAGTCTATAAAAGCAACGCTATAGCTTGCGACCTCTTTTCCGCAAGCCATAGCGCATAATGCGGCACAAGCGAATAAAGCGGTTATCAAGATAATTTGAAATATTTTATGGAATTTTTTCATATTTCCCTCCGAGATTTGGAATTATATATAAAAAATCATAAAAGAATTACGATATTGTTTTCAAATTTAAGTTTTTTCCCGACGGTACGCGGTTTTTAACGCACCGTCGGAACAGTTTTGCATTTGTTAAAAGAGTTATCGTATGAGATTGCCACGGCACGTTGTGCCTCGCAATGACATACTATATAACTGATACGTTTTATCACGTCATTACGAACGAACGCAGCGAGTGTGGCAATCTCTTCCGCATTCACGTCCGCGCTACCGCGCGAGATTGCCACGGCTTTTTTCAAAAGCGGCGCATCTCCGCTTTCGCTACGATGGACTAGCCCGTCAGGGTTGTCCGTCAATGTCGTCCGCAATGACGTGTTAAGTTATCCTTATAACCAAGTATCATCAACCCAGTCGGTTTTTTTATCGCTAAGCGCGTTACCCGATTCAAACAACATAATGTTAGCTAAATATTCGGATATCGTCATTAAAGGTTTTTTATAAGTTTTCATAAAAATTCTCCTCCTTAATTATTCTACTTCGGTATCGGACGGATAAGCTTCGCCGTTTATATAAGCACTTAAAATAGTGTATTCTATAGAGCCTTCCGTTTGGTCTTCAATTGCTATTTCTGCAACCGATTTAGCGCTTCTGACTAAAATATTCGTATAGAAAGTTGCGGTAGTGTTATCCGCATAAGTTACTGTTATATATCCGCAACCTGCTAAATCTTTTCCGTAATTATCGATTTTAAGATTGCTTATACCGCCGGCATACGTAGTAACGCCGTCTTTCTCTGCAAAAGTATGTGTAGAAACGATTTTCTTTACGTTTTCGTTAGTTGACGTAGTTAATTTAGCCGAGTCGGTTATATCGACAACTCTTGCGATAAGCGTGCCAAGTTCGGTTATATACGCGCTTGCGGCGGTATAATCGGCTGTGTTATAAGTGTTTTCAAAACGTATACCCATAAATCCGCCTACTCTTATGCTTGCGCCAAGGTTTTCAAAATTTCTTATACTAAGTGCGGTTACGGTAACGTTTGCAGTCGGTGTATATACGTCGCCCGCTTTATAAAGCTTTCCATCTATCGCGTAGCCTAAGAATATTTCTTTTTCAGCCGTTGTATACGCAGGGAGTTTATAACTGCCGCCGTCTTTAACGTATACAGTATAATCTTTTTCCGTTCCGGTAAAATTCATAGCGTTTTCTTTAACGGATACGTTAACGTCATTACAAATATTGGTTATTGTATTACTACTGCTACTTGCAAACTTAAGCGATTCGATGTTGTTATCATGATATACGGTTTCGTTTCCTTTGCTATCTACGGTATAGTATTTGTAGGTTTTAAGAGTGTAGTTATTGCTACTATTATTAGTAAATATCGATATATATACAGAGGATTTTATATCACTTCCTAAACCGGTCGCTTTTACTTTTAGCTGATAATCCGTATCGGTTGTCGTTTTAGTATAAATCTCAAACACACCATCACAATCCGTTCCGTATGCAGGGGTATAAACCACTTTTACACTGTTTCCCGCCTTCATGATATCGTGAGAGCCGCAATTATACGTTGTATCAAAAGTTACATTGGTTGAAAATTTTCCGGCTTTATTAAAATTAGAACCGCTTTGGCTATAAAGCCATACGCCCTCTGAAGCATATATAGCACCATTTGTTGCTCCGTACACTCTGTCTAACGTAAATCCGAAATTGCCTGACCACGCAATATTCGCTTCGGAAAGCGAAAACTCCAATATCGCGGATCCTCCGTCAGAAATTGACGCTGCCTTTGACGGATATAATCCTGCGGTGCCCCCATAGGTTATTTTATACACAGCTTCAGTATACGCCTTTGCTGTGTACGTAGAGGTACCGTGAACGTAAGCTAAACCTATAGTATCATAAATCCATAAACCGCTGCCACTATTAGCATTTTCATCTTCTCTACCGTCTTCTGAATCTAAAAGATTAGCGCCGTAAGTAGTGGTTATGGTATAATCTTTCAACGTAAGCGAGGGAGAACCTTGAGCATCCTTAGAAAAAATCATCCAAATTTGAGCATTTCTGCCAACGGTTTCGTTTATGCTAGATATTTTTGTACCCGTAACCCAAGTATTGCTATTTTGAGTTTTATATTCGATTAAAAACAATCCAAGCTGCGTATCGCTCTGTTTGGGTGTGAAAGTTGCCCTAACGGTGTTGCCCGCAGCAAAAATCGTTGCACCATTACCCGTTATGTCTTTTTTCGCAGTATCTGCGGCAGTTCCTACAATAGCACCGGCGCCGCCGTTGTGATACCAGCCAACCGTACCTGCAGAACTAAACGGATCGTTTGTAGGTATACCATCGCGTTTAGATACGATTATTCCGTCACCATGATAAGAACAAGTATAACTAACTATCGTAAACTGCATAACGATAGATTCACCGTCTTGTAAATCGACTTGTCTGTTAGGTCCGATAACTACCGGTGAACTACTGCTAGGGGTTGTTACCGAAAACGTATACGTAGCGTCGGCGGCGTCTACGGTCGCAACCGTTTCTGCTTTTGCAACGTTTGTTTTTGGCGTTCCGCTAAACGGAATGCCTGCTATTACGGACATTGCAAGACACACACAAGAGATAATCAAGCCCGTAACGAAAGTTACATATAACTTTTTCATAAAAAGTTTCCTCCTTGCCAATTATGGCTATTTTTTTATTAACGGCTATAGCCGTTTTTTCCTTTTTTGTTTACTGTTTTTGTAACAGTTTTCGCTTTTTTTGTTTAATGTTTTGTAATAGTTTTATCACGTCATTGCGAACGAGGCTTTGCCGAGTGCGGCAATCTCAACCGCTTACGCTTTACCCGACGCGCTACCGCGCAAGATTACCACGCAAAATAGTGTGCGTAACAATGCAAAAGGGATTACCACGTCGCTTCGCTCCTCGTAATGACGAAAAGTAGTCTGCATTGACGGGTTGTTGCCGTCCGCATTGATACAATTATTACTCGGTTATTATTATCGCGGCAAAGCCTGCAGGTAGTTTGAACTTAACTTTATCAGACTCTCCCGAACGCGTTTTCATATTATTTATTGCGGTATAGCGCGTTTTTTCGCTGAACTGCAAAGTAACGTACGCGTCGTTTACTATATCGTTATTTACAACGTAATACATATCGTAAACTTTTTCTTCGGTTTTATAATAATCGAAGCAGCCGATAAACAAATTGCCGCCCTTAAAAGACTTTAGCTTGCCGAATGACGTTAGACGTTCTTCTGCATCGGGAATTTCCCCGTTGGGGGTTGTGCCGCAATAGAGGTAACCTTTAAAGTCCGCGTTTACCACGTATTCGTCTATATACTTGATATGGTCGTTACACTTTTTGCCCAAGTAATAAGAAGGTGTTTTATTGCCCCACCAATCGATAAAGCCTTGCGCGGCAAACTCTTGATCGGGAGCAGGCGTCCAATAACAAAAATAAGCTAAACCTTTGGTATTATAAGCCAGAGCCATATTTATTTGCCACATAAGCTCGCCTAGCGTTAGTCTACGCGTTCCGTCACCCCACACGCTAATTTGAATAAAGCAGAAAAGCGGATTCTCTTTTTCGCGCGCGTATTTATAGGATAAGTGCAACTGCTTAAAATAGTCCGGTATTACCTTAGGATACGGTCCTTTGCACGGATAAAAATCGTAAGAAAATACTTCCGGATCGGCTATTTCGTTATACATTTTATAGTATTTTTCTATATCGCCGTCATCGGGTAATCCTCCGCCGTTCACGTAGTCGTACACCGCGCCGTTAGGTATCGCCCAATGCGGAGAATAGGTTTGCAATAGGTTTATATAATACAGCTTATCGGGATAAACTTCTTTAAAAGCCTTTTTTAGTCTGCCGAATTTTTCCCAATCGACGTACCCCGGTTCGTCTACCACGTGAAGCCCTGCAAACGCTTTGTATTTTTCGAGTTTTTCGTAATTGCTTTTGAACCATTTTTTCGCTTCTTCGTGAGAGCGGTCGTATATGTTTTTATGGTCTTTAACGAGTAAGCTCATTCCTCTTTTTTCTAAATGCTCGATTATCTCCATTACGATATTGTCGTCGTCAAGATTCAAAAAATAGTAAGTATTTAAAAGAGTATTCATTCCGGCGGCTTTCATATCGTCAAACGCTTCGTCTATCGTTACGTCGTGCATTACGCCTTTATCCGGACCGTAAAAACGCGGTTCTACGTATGCGCCGATTACCATTTCGTCTTTACCCAAGTTGGGAAAGTTAAATTTTTTAGGTTTCATCGTTATATCCTTTTTTGTTTTTTACATTTTGCTACGTTATTAAAGTTATCTCAAAACAAAATATTCTATCTTTTACGGCAAAGCTTGTTAATTTAGATTGCCACGTCACAACGGCGTTGCCGTTTGTTCCTCGTAATGACGAAAAGTAGTCTGCATTGACGGGTTGTTACCGTCCGTAATAACGGAAAAGGCGTTTGCTATGCCGTTATAATTACGTCATTGCGAACGAGGCTTTGCCGAGTGCGGCAATCTCTACCGCTTGTTTTCTATTCTTTATTTGCCGTTTTTGACGTAGACTTTTTTATCCGTTTACGTTTGCCGCCTTTTATCGAGGGATCGCTTTCGTTATGCTTAACAAAAAGCAATATCGCCGTCACTAACACGATAAACGCACCGAAAATCACGTATGCTATTATCTCTTTTTTGAGATCGATAGAGTCTATCACGCTAAATTCTACTCTTACAGTAACGTCATTGTTTGGCATATAAAAAGATATTGTGTTGCCGTCTTCACCCAATATAACGTCAACGCCTCTTACGGTATAACGCGAAACGGCGTAGCCCTCTTTGGGTTTTATGGTTAACGTTACTAAGTCGCCATATTGTTTATTGCCCGATCCAAGCACACTGCCTTGATCGGTATCCGCCACGCTTGCCGTTACTTTATACGTTGAGTTAACAAAATATGCCGTAGCGTAAATATTTCTACCCGTTGCATAAAACACAACGGAGCCGTCTGAATCTTGAGTATAATCGGTTCCCACGCCTTCTATCACCCATCTTGAAAAGGTTTTGCCAACGGGCGCAGACGGGGCTTTTAGCGTTACCTTTGAATTTGCCGTTACAACACGTTCGATTGTTTCGCCGCCAACACCGTCGTCTACAAATACTCTGTATTTTTCTACTTCAAAAAAGGCTTTTACAATAATATCATTTGTTAAATCGATATTGCACTTTACAGAATCCGAATAAAACTCATCGTTTACTTCCCAACGCAAGAATGCAAAGCCAGTTTTTTCTTCGGCGATAAGCGAAACGGTTTCACTCGAATAGTAATTTATCTCATACGATTCCGTATCGGAATAAAATTCATCCTCAAACTTCTCACCCGTAGCAAGGCGAACAACGCCGTAGTTGGTTGACTCCCCGTCAATTAGTTCTCTAATTGCGGTAACTTTTATTTGAGTAGATCCCGACGGGACGAAAACAGCTTCTATATCTATGCCGCCGAGTTCCGTTTTATAATCGAAAGACGCGTCGTTGCTTAGCTTTAATTTATAGGTATCGGAACCGTCGGTTATCGTTTTATACCAGCCCGCAAACGTATAGCCCGAATTTGCCGTTGCAACAAACGCGATATCCGTTTCTATCTCTAACTTTTTGCGCCAAAAACCGTTTTCGGAATTTACGGCATTGCCGGATATTATACCATCACCCGTAACGGATACGATGTTATAATATTTGCGTTTGCTTATTTTAGCGTAATAATTAAATCCGTTTTCAGCGGTATTTACCACAACCACCAACCGATAGTCACTGCCGGAATACAATTCTCTCTTTGTAAGAGAGTTTTCTTCTTCTGCAATAGAATCGAGATCGGAAAAAGAGGTTATTTCTATATCGGAATCAAGCCACTCGTATTTGCCGTAAGTATCGTTGAACGTATACGTTTGAAGCGTTATGCTTTTGGGCGTAACTTCTTCAGTCATCGTTTCGTTTTTATACCATAAGCCGCCGTTTTCACTGCCGTAAATAAATCCGTTTTTGAGCGAGAGAGTAAGTTCTATATCGCTGTTATCGGAAGCCGTGCTTTGCGTTATCGTAGAAGAATATTCATACGGAGAATCAATAATGTTGACTTTTACCGTATTGTCGTCTTCGCTAAGCACGCTTAAATTATCTATAAGATAATCGCCGCCGCACGCGCCGAAGCCTATACTGCCTGCGCCCAAGTCGGATTTTGACGAAAAACGCGTTTTGCCTAAAAACCTGTATCCTTCGTCCGATTCGCTTTTCAGCTTCATATAACAAGAGGCAAAGTTATCTCTCACAACGTATTTTACGGTAAACCACGTATTTACCACGTCGCCACCGTCCGTTTTGAAATATCTGCCCATGTTGCGTTCTATACCGCTTTCTTCTATCATTTGAGTCATACCGCTGCCGGTATTGGCGCTAGATTGATATTGAAAGTATATATCGCTCGTATCTCCCTCTCGCGTGCCGCCGTCTGAAGTGGGTACTTCGTCTGACCTTGTACCTTTACCCTTTTGAAGATGCAAAAACAACGATTGCGGCTCGGTAACGGTTGAAGGTTGTTGATTTCTCGCAAATAACGCAATCCAGCTAGAAGATATTCCCGAACCGCCTATTTGATAAAAATCAAAAGTCGCTATAAAATTTTTCACGTTATAGCCGGCGGTGTCGTACATTACTTTATGATCCGTACCCGCACTGCCGCCACTAGGAGAAGTGTTTATCCTAAGAGTTTGACCGTCGGCGCCGTACTGAGAAGCTTCTTCCGAAGAAAGAAGCGAAATTTTGCCGGCTTCGGTAGGATCGAAATAAACCGACCATCCGCCGAAAGTGGTTTTGCCCTCTGATACGTCCCTTGTAAAGGGAGTATATTCGCTAAAATCTTCCGTAAACTTATTACCTACAACGGTTGACGTTGCATAAGTTTTTTGATTGACCGTAAAAACGCTCGCCGCGGCAGTCAAACAACATGCCGCGCATAAAACCGCGATCGTAGATTTTTTTAGAGTGTTTTTCATCATTTTTATTTTCTCCCGTCAAGTTTGATTACGAAAGATTCGCCTGCACCGAGATTAACGGATAAACTGTTCGCGTTTTTGAAAAATACCTTTTGCGCGTTGACTATATATTCGCCGCTAACGGGTTCGGTAAATTCTATGCTGACGTCGCCATCCGTCGTTATCGTATTATTTACCACGTAATATACCTCTTGCGGGACTTCTGCCACAAACGGATCTATAACGTTGTTTTCATAATAATTCATACATCCGATAAGGTGCGGAATTCCACGAGTAGAAGCGATTTTCCCGTAAGTTTTCACGGGGTTGAAATACGCGGGTATCTTTTCGCCGTTAGGCGTTACGCCCGACTGTATAACCGCTTGCAACGTGCAATTTAATATCCACTCGTCTACGGCAAGAGCTTGCGCGTTTACTTTTTGAGCGTCGTAATAAGAGCGGTTTTTTGTTCCGTCTTGCGCCACCATACAGTTGGTATGCCCCGTAGCATAGTTATACGTATAATACTGAACGCCTTTTGCGCCGAGCGCAAGAGAAGTGTTTAGTTGCCACGCTATTTCAGAATACGTTACGTCACGACCACCGCCCCAATCGGCTACTTGAATAAACGTCCAAAACGGAATACCCGCATCTCCCGCATAGGTTGCGTTATCGGCAAATTCTTTTATTATTGCCATTTGAGTGAAATATTCGCCAAGTAAAGATGGATACGTTCCTACGCACGGATAATAGTCGTAACACAGCACTTGCGGTTGCACGTGTTCCATATACGAACGGTAATAACGCATATAATCGGTATCGTATTTCCCTTCTGAATGCCCGTCCGGACCGCTCGGGAAAGCCCAAGACGGCGAATATATGGGAAGCATATTTATAAAGAACAGTTTGCTGTTCATTGCGTTTTCAAAATATTCGCGCGCTTTAGCCATCGTGGGACTTTTTTCCGGATCTTCCTTATTCGGTTCCCAATCGAGATACCCCGGCTCGTCGGCAACGTGCAAGCCTGCAAACGATTTCATTTTGTAAAACTTGTTTAAATCGTTATATATGCTTTGCGAGGCTTCCGCTTCAGTTACTTTGTTAGGAAGCGTAATAATACCGCCGTGTTTTAAGAGCATCATAAAACCCAATTCTTCGGCATACGCCATCATTTCTTCGATAATCGGATTTACGTGAAAATAATTTACGCAAGTAAGCAAATTACAGCCGGAAAGCGAAAAATCGCGCATAGCTTCTTCTAGCGACGTTTTGAACAGCGGATCGTCTACCTTTGGTTCTATATACGCGCCGATAGGTATAACGTTTTCGCCCAACGACGAATAGGTAAACTTTGCCGCGTATCTTTGCACGTCGGGTAGGTTTATCGCGTTTTCTTTTTCAAGCTCGTCTTCGCTTTTATAAGAAAACTCGCCCTTTTGATTGTAATCGAAGATGTTGCTTTCACCGTCTTTCGTAGCCGTAGTGTTGCCGACTATAACGCTTTGATTATAAGTACCGGCAGAGCAGCCTCCGAAAAGCATTACGGACGCCAAAAGCAAACATAAAATTCTGCGTTTCTTCTTCATCCCTTAATACCTCCTGCTGTAACGTTTTCCATAATAGTGTTTTGGAATACTATAAAAGCTATCAATACGGGTGCGGTTGCGACCAACATCAACGCAAAGAATAACGGATATATTTGCTGAGCCAAAGCGTTTGCTTCTATCTCGAATAATCCGACGGCTATAGTCGGGCTAGACGGCAAATACATATACGGCGTGTAATAATCGTTCCACGTGCCTATCGCGCTTATTATAAACATCGAAAACATAACGGGAAAAACCTGCGGCAACATTATTTGAATAAACGTTCTGAAGTTTGACGAGCCGTCTATAAACGCAGCTTCGGCATACGTCCAAGATAACGTAGAAAAAGCTGAATACATCAATAAAAAGCCCGATCCGAAACCGCTGCTGCCCATTAGAAACAGCGAAAAATAAGTATCGTATATACCAAGTTTATGCCACAAACTGAACGTAGCCGCGGTTGAACCTATACCCGGTATAACCATTATTATCAGTGCTACGGTAAATATCAGTTTGTTTAATTTGAATTTATATTTTGACAACACGTACGAAGTACACGCCCCGAAAAACTGCCCCGGTATGCAAATAACTATAACGTTCATTAAAGAATTGAAAAACATTACAAGTATGTTAGAGCCTTTATGTACGTAAGTTATAGCGTCAAAATAGTTTGCAAAAATCCATCTTTTAGGCAAGCCGAACGAGTCCGCACGGAAGTCTACGTCTAACTTAAACGAGTTTAAAAACATCCATACGAAAGGATATATAAGCGATATCGAGTATATAATAAATATAACTACTACCGCAATAAACACGGCTTTTTGCCCTTTTGTTTGTGTTTTTAACATATAAACAAAATCCTCTTAATACTCTAAATCCGGCGTAAGTTTGTTTAATAACGCCCTTATGCCAACCATTAACGGAGCGCCAACCAACGTAATAAGCGTACCTAACGTTGCCGCGCTTGCCTGACCGTTTTTGCCGCCCGCCTTTGTTGAATTTACTATATAAAGCGGAAGCGTCAGCCTATCACTCATCCCCGTACCGAACAATAATTGCGGTTGCACGAACGTTGTGAATATAGACGATACGCTAAACAGTAACATCGTTGCTATCGTAGAAAAAACAAGCGGTATTACGATTTGAACCATTTCACGGAAGATACCTACACCGTCTAATTGACCGCTTTCTATAATCTCGGACGGGATTCTAAGCATAGAGCCTTGTATAAGCAAAATTTGATAGCCGATTCCCGACCAAGCCAAGAAAAAGTTAAGCATCGCGTATGCGTCTTCTCTGGTTGCATACCACCCGCCTTCGGGTATAATTCCGCCAAGTCCGATTTTTTTGACTAGCGTAGTTACCGGTCCGTAATCGGCAAACATTCCCTTAAACGCCATAACCAGCGTAACCATAGAGATTATGCTCGGCATAAAAAATATTACTCTAAACGTCTTATATCCCCATACTTTTTTATAAAGAAAGTAAGAGAAAATAACCGATAACGGCAATATTATAAGTATTTGCGGAGGAAATAACGAAAGCGAATTCAAAAACGCAGAAAATATATCTCCGCCGTCAACGAATATGTCTTCAAAAACGTTTACGTAGTTATACAATCCGACGAAAATGGCTTCGTCACCATCGTAACGATAAAGCGACATAGTAAAGTTGCTTATATTCATATAAAACGTAAAGAACAGCATATGCGCGAGAGGATACGCCAACATCAACGTTATGAATAATAAATCTTTCTTTGACTTTTTAATTTTCTTTTGAGACATTAGTATATCTCCTTATAATGTTACTCGGTGATATTATTTATTTGCAGCCAACCGCTCCACTCTCTTTCGGCTTCGGATATTTCCGTTTGAAAATCTACTGACGGTTTATCGTGTCCTTGAACAACGTAATCCATAAACGCAAGTTTTCTCCATTTGCCGGTTGTTCCCGTCCTAATAAGCTTCCATTTATTTCCCGTTGCGTTTTTCGGAACGTCGTATATAATAACGTCGGAATCTTTTCTTAAACGTATAACCCCTTCAATGAACTCACTAACGCTGCCGTCTTCTAAAATTTTATCGGTAAAATCTTTATAATACGGCATAATCGAACCGAGCATTGTAACGGATAAAATCGAAGATTCGTAATTCATGTAATATGCGAGGAATTTTTTAGCCAATTCGACGTTAGTATCGTCACGTACGGGAATTACACCTATCGAACCCGAACCGCTATAAAGTACGTCTAAAGATTTATGCGACGCATCGATATACGGCACGCGAACCATTTCTATCGACGCACCCCAGCTTGAAATACTGCCTTTAGATTCGTAAGCTATCCATGCGCCGTTAGGAATCAACACGGCTTTGCCCGATATAAAAAGGTTTTGAGAATCAATATGATCCGCGCTTATGCAAGAAGAAATCGCAGTATTTTCGAGATCTAAAGATTCAAACGCTTCAAATGCTTTTAATCTTCCCTGATCTTTATATACGTCCGCACTGTTCATCGCAAAGAAATCTTGATATGCGTCGTACCCCGAATATTGCACCCACCACGAAGAAACAAAACTGTCAAAATAATTCGGATATTTACCCGGATAACTGTATCCCATAACGGGGCCCGATCCCGAACCGTCTAAATAGGTAAACGGATAGGTTTGAGAAATGCTCATTATGTTTTTAACCCAAGTATTAAGATCGGCAACCGTTTTTATACTGTCAAACTTTTTCTTAGAACCCCAAGCGGAAAGATTTTCATAATAATCCGAAACCGTTCTGTTAATAACAAGCGACTGTGTAGGTTCAGCGATCGGTAAAGAATAATAACCCGTAACCCCGTCAGGACCTTCAGACTTTCCTAAAGTTTTAGCGGAGTCTAAAAGAGCGCTTTCTATCGTGTTGCCGTCCGGATCGCCGAAGGGTTCGGCGTAAACGTCGGAAAGCTCAACCAGCTTGCCCGCGCGGGCAAAATCGTATACTCTTATATCGTCGATTAAAAGCAAATCGTTAACGGTATCGCCTGTTTCTATTCTTGTTTTTGCAAGTTCCGAAAACTTATTGTCGGACTCGTGAATTTGAACGTCGTATTCCGGATAATCATCCTTAAAGTTCGCAATAATTTTTTCAAGATAAGCTTTGCCGTAGCCCGCTTCTTGATATCCGATCCAAAGCGTGTTTTCGTCTTTACCGCTTTTTCCCCCGCATCCGGAGAACGCGGCGACTGCCAATACGGCGGATAATAAAAGACATAATGTTTTTTTCATTTTCTATCTCCTTAATTTTATATAAATCTTTTTTTTATCAAGATAAGAACGGCAACACATGCCGCGGTGCAACCTAAAACCACAATAAACGCAGTGAATGATTTATTAAGATTCTCGTTATATTCTTTGCTGTAATTTGAATCTATATTAAGCGAGGTTTGTACTTCTTTTTTTACGTAGTTTGCAGTTATTTCTACAAACCGTTCTGTAATAACGTTGCCGTTTTCGTCGTAATCGGAGTTATAATCGGGAACGTTTATAATCAAAGCTCCGTTTTCGTATCCCGCTCTATCTACGATAGAAAACATTCCGAAGTTTATACGGTTTACGCCCTTATGTTCTTCTAAAACGTAGCACGTATCGTTGGCAATTAAACCGTTTTTAAGCGAACCCCAAACGCTAAGTCCCGTTTTATCTTTTAACAAATTGCTTTCGTCTTCCGTTTTTTCTAAAGACAAATCGTATTTACAAACTACGTTTTCGTTTTCGCCCGATATTTCTTTAAAGACAATAGTCCAACCCGTAAAAGAGTATTTTTGAACGTTTTCGGGATTTATGCCGATATCGCTGCCGCTTACAAAATATTTGCTTACCACGCTTGACGCTTTATCTTGTCCGTTATTTATAACGACGTAACTTGCGGGTAAAAATACCGCAGTGTATTTTTCGGAACGCGTAACGGAAAAAGTATATTCCGCTTCTTGCGAAACCCTAACGCCGTCTAAATACCAACCGTCGAAAAAATATTCTTTAGCCGCTTCCGCAAAGAGCGTTAACTCCGTTGAAGTCATAACAGTTTTTTCTATAACGTTTTCTTCATCGATAAACGCCGTGTTAATTGTTCCGCCGTCAACGGCTACCTCTACGGTACAAAGCGTTGCGGTGCCGATATCTAAAGAGGATAAATTTTCAGTAATATAAGCATCAGTTCGTTCATAATCATTCAACGTATACGCGCGTAACCCACTTAAAGCAACTTTAGTACCGTCCTCTACCGCTAGAGCAACCATAACGTTGCTTCCGACGGAATATTCGCTTAAGTCGGTATATACGGTTATATCGTTCCAACTGTAACCATTTTGAAGTTTATACTGCATCGTTGCGGTTTTGTTTTTAAAAGAAAACAAAACCCTTATATCGTATCCCGTATGGAACATAAATCCACGCATTTTATCGTTCATTGTTTCGGTCAAACCGTCGGAAGCGATAAACGCATAAAAATCAGAAGTATCTCCATCGATAAAGCTTCCGCTTACCTCAGGGCTGCCTTCCTTTGCCCTATCTATAACTTTCGGTTTAACGGGAAACTCAATTCCGTCGGTTAAAAAGAAACCAAGCGCGTAAGAAGCGTCTGTATAAGAAAGGCTTTCTATCGAATATTCAAGAGCTAAATAATCGTAGTCTTCGTTTACGGTAAACCCGCCGAAAGACGCGTAAGAATCCGACTCTTTATCCGAGGAAAGTATAAAGCCGCCTTCGGAAGATTGCCCGTCACCGCTGAAAGTTAGATTCATATTGTCGGACGCGGCAATTTTATCATCTGGCGCGGTATACACCTTAAGGTCATCTACTTCGATCGACATTCCGCCGTACATTTCAAAGCCGACGTATAACGTGTCGTCAACGTAGTCGCGCGCGGCTAACGGAACGGTAAAAGTTTGCCATAACGTATAATCGGGTTCAATAGCGCTTTTCATATACAAAGAATATGTATTAAGCGAAGGGCTGAATACCGCCATTATACTATTACCGTCTTCTTTAAATAAGCTATAAAAGGTAATCGCCGTTGTAACTTCTTTATTCTTTAAATCTTGCGGCATATTCGCGCTATTAGTCAACCTATAAGTTCCGCGGAATTGTTCGTATTGCATAGAAACGCAAACGTTTTCTAGATAAAAACTTCCGTAAGAATCTTTGTGAGAATTGCCGTTTGCAAAGGTAAAAGACGTTTTTTGATAATTCTTCGGAGAATTCATAGTCCAACGGATGTTTTCTAAATAAACCACCACGCTTTCGCCCTCTGTAACGGTTACGGGTGTTTGACTGTAAATGAACTTACAGGGCGCACCCTTTCCCGCTTCTTCTTCGAGCGTGATTTTGTAACCGGACGGAGTATCGGTAACGATTAAATCGCCTTCGTCGTACACTAATTCGGGACCTTCGGTTGCAAAACTTTCTATATCGGAAGGATAATAAACGGATATTCCCGATGCTTTTAAGTATACGCTATCTATCGCTTGAATACCGACGTAAACACCGCCCGACGGCAACCCTGCCGAAGAATCTTTGAAAACTTCTTTAAAAGCCGAGCCTTCTGAAAATCTAACAAGCAACGAAAACGTATCTTGCGTAAAATCGAACTGGGCTTTTACACTTCTGCCGGATGTAAAAACAGACTCTACGTTGACGTATTCGTCAATAAATTCACCGGAATTCAATTCGGCATTCTTATATTTCGTAACCCCTTGATTTTGATCGAAAGCGTAAAAAACAGCGCCGCTTCCGCCGATAACGCCGTCAGCCGTTTTAGACGAGCCTATCGCAAAACCGATTTTTCCACCGTCGATTTTAAAGATAGAAGTTTCAACCGATACTACTATTTTGCCCGAAGAAAGCGCGGGCGTATCGTTTGCATAATTGATTTTATTTCCGTTTTCGCTTTTTAGTTCAACGAAAGCACCGCCCTCTTTTTTATCGAGCGTAGAAGAAATAGTTGCGTCGGTAATAGCGTTTGCTTCCGTTTGCGTATAACCGAAAGACAAACCGTCTAAAACAACTTCCGTTCCGTTTGAAAACATTATACCGAAAACATATTCTCCGTCAGAAAGTTTTTTCAAACCGCTTACGCGCTGAACAACGGAGAAAAGATTAGAACCGGATAATTTTCTTTCTAAAACAAAAGTTCCGTTAAAATTATCGAACGTTGCCTTATACGTATAATCACGTTTTAACAGCGCGGTTTTTCCGAAAGATTCGTTATCGATAACCGCTTTATCGCCACCGCCGACAACGGAGGTTGTATCGTTAAACAACACGGCGTATCCGAAATCTAAATTTTCGCTATCGATAAGCGAATCGGAAACGTTTTCGTTATTCACTATTCCGAATCCGAAATACCCGTCACCCGTAGATATCACGTAAGGCAAATCGAAAACAAAGTTAAGAGAAGTCGTTTCGTCTACAAGATAAGCGTTTTCACAAGCGACGTAACCGTTGCCCTCAGCCGTAACGTAAATTTTTTCCGTATCGGCAAATGCATTAAACGAACAAATCCCTGCCGTCACGAAAATTATTGCGATAGCCGTTAAAAACGTTAATATTTTCTTTCTAGCCCTCACCTTTATACTCCTTCGCGCGTTAGCGCAAATTATAGCCGCTAAGTACCTTTCTTTATCGGCGGAAAAAGCCGATAAAGAAATAAGCATGCTTATTTCGTTTTTTTAAATTATATCACGGCATATTTGCCGTTTCAATACAAAGG
>CAZXOQ010000009.1:0-25258 GCA_964642415.1 uncultured Christensenella sp.
ACGTTAAGGTCGCCGACGTCTATCGTCATAGAAAGCCAAATTTCTTTTATTTCAACGACCTTTTGATTCTTTTTCGCTTCTTTTGCTTTTTTTGCCATCTCGAAAAGATATTTCCCGTAGTTCATTATTTTGCACACGGGCGGATTTGAATTGGGTGAAATTTTAACGAGATCGAGTCCGGCGTCATCCGCAAGTTTTTGCGCTTCTCTAGAAGAAACGATGCCGAGCTGTTCACCGCCTTCGCCTATAAGGCGAACCTCTCTGTCACGGATATCTCCGTTAATCTGATGTTCCTTTTTAATTGTTTTATACCTCTTTTCTGTTTTTCCGAAAAAAACGGATCGCCCGAATAAAAGCGATCCGACATAAACACGAAAAACACGCGCGACAAGGCGCAAAGGCTTTACCGTTTTATTGAGCCGAACGCCTTTTATGACGGCGGCGAGAAGGATCACTTCTTCTTAAAGCCTATATATAATACCCTTTTTTGTCGCATTTGTCAACGATTTTTAAGCATTTTATCTAAATTAGGTAATTTTTTTAACGAAAGCCCATCTGCGCTTATGCATTTCGCCGTCAAACACCTTCCACTGATTGGTTATTCCTTCGTTGTCTTCTAAATTTAGGTTGGTTTCGATTTCTTTTATCCCGTATGCGTCGAACATTTTCATAACTTCCCAAATAATTGCCGAACTAACGCCGCGCATACGGTATTCCGGCAACACGCCGATAAGCCCTAAATCTATTCTCTCGGGGTGTTTTATCGCTTTAAGCAATCTAAAAAGCGTAGGCAACGTAAATCTGCCGCCCGATTTTTGCACGGCTTTAGCGATTGACGGAAAACATATACCGAAGCAAACGACACGCTCGTTTTCGTCTAAAATCACCGCGACGAACCGCGTGTCTATAATAAGGCGGAAATTTTTCATCATCATTTTTTTCATTCCGTCGGTAAACGGAACCGTTCCGTAAATATCTTTATACGTTTCGTCTAAAATATCAAAAAACCCGTCGCCGTATTTACGCAAAAACTCGCTCGTATTTTTAGCTTTGCCGAAATGAAGCCCGTATTTTTTCATCATCAACGCGCTGATTCTGCCCATTCTGTCGTCGATTTTTTCCGGCCTTTTAAGCAGAGTTTCCGTCCAACCCGTTTCTTTTTCAAACCCGTAAGCCTCTATCAACTCTTTATAATAGGGATAATTGTATTGTTCTTCAAAGGTAGACAGCTTGTCAAACCCTTCGACCAACAATCCCTCTCTTTCTAAATCCGAAAAACCGAGCGGACCTACTATCTCGTTCATACCGAGCGAACGCGCCCATTCTTCGGCTTTGCCGAAAAGAGCAGCCGAAACCTCTAAATCGTTTATACAATCGAACCGCGTAAAGCGGATTCTTTTTCTATTCCATTTTTCGTTTGCTACGCGTTGTCTTATCGCGCTTATCCGCCCGACGATTTTACCGTCTTTATAGGCGTTGTAATACACTGCGTCGGCTTGATCGAGATAAACGTAATTCTTTTTGAAAAGCTTTTTCTCGTCCGAATACAACGGCGGAACGAAATACGGATTATCCTTATATAACTTTAAAGGAAACTCTATAAACCGTTTTATTTCTTTTCTTGTTTTAACTTCTCTGATTTCTATCATAATAAAAGTTTATCTGTGTATCGCGTGGAAGCATACGCCGACGCCGTCCGGTCCGCAATGGCTGCCCGCGGTGGGATTAACCGAAACGAACTCTATATTCAACCCCTCGCCAAACTCCGCTTTGAGTCTTGCCGCAAGAAGTTCGGCGTTTGCGCGAGCGTCCGAATGACCTATTATAATGCGATGCGATTTTATATCGTCTTGCAATTTTTCTACGTAAGATACAAGCTTTGTTATAGCGGCGTTTTTGCCGCGAGCAGTATCGAGCGAAGTCATCATTCCGTCTGAACCCATATAAATTATCGGGCGAACTCCCAATATATTGCCCATAAACGCCTTAAAACCCTTAACTCTGCCGCTTCTCGCAAAAAATTTAAGGTCGTCGGCAAAAAAGTATACGGCAAATTTATCCACTTCGGTTTCTGCCCATTTAACTATTTCTTCGGCGGTTTTGCCTTGTTTATATAAATCGCCCACCTCGCGAACGATATTATAGCTGCAAATGGTAATGCCTTTGGTATCCACCCGATAAAATTTCCGTTCGGGATATAACTCTTTAAGCTCTTCGAGCGCAAGACGCATCGCGTCGAAAGTGCCGCTCATCGCCGCGGAAAAATGAACGTATAAAATATCCTTACCCTCTTTAAATACCGGCTCGAAATATTCTTTATACGTTTCCGGCGAAAGCCCTCCCGTTTTGGGCATAACCCCTTCTCTTAACGACTGATAAAACGCGTGAGAATCGAAACGGTAATCTTTATCTTTATAAGGATAAATCTCTTCTTCGCCCACGGTATAAGGCATGCTTATAAGATTGTAACCGTATTCCGCGGCTACTTCCGGCGTGACGTCCGTATCGGTATCGGTAAATAAAACGTACATAAATCAAAATTCTCCCTTTTTCGACTTTTTTCGTCAATAACATTATATATTAAAGCAACGTGCAAATCAAGTACAAAAGCGTAAAAAGTGTAAATTATCGCTATACTTGCCGAAAATAACCGTCTATAAAACGTTGACTATATTTTATGATAATGATAAAATATAATTACCCTAACCGAAAAGGAGAATAATATGATAAAAATAGCGATAGATACGTTGGGCGGCGATTTAAGCCCCGACGCAAATATTGACGGCGCGCTCGCAGCGTTGGAAAAACTTAACGACTTGCAAATTTACCTTGTAGGCGACGAAAAAACGATAGAACAAAAACTTCAATCTAAAACTTACGATAAAACTCGCGTAACGATAGTTCACGCGCCGGACGTTATCGATTGCCACGATAAGCCGACCGAAGCTATAAGAACAAAAAAAGACAGTTCTCTTTGCAAATGCATAGAACTGTTAAAATCGGACGAAGATATAAACGCAATGGTAAGTACCGGTTCGACCGGCGCGTTGCTTGCCGGCGCGGTTTTAAAAATCGGTAGAATCCGCGGAGTTAAAAGACCTGCGTTTTGCCCTTTGCTACCTACCGTTAAAGGCGGATTCGTCGCGATGTGCGACAGCGGCGCTAATATAGAAGCCGACGAACTGCAACTAACCCAATTCGGCATTATGGGCAATCTCTACCTTCAAAAGGCGCATAACGTAAAAAATCCGCGCGTCGCTTTGCTTAACGTAGGCACTGAAGAAGAAAAAGGCGACGAATTGAGAAAAACCGTTTATCAAAACCTAAAGAACAATCCCTCTATAAACTTTGTCGGCAATATGGAAAGCAGAGATTTTATTTCGGGCAATTACGACCTTGTCGTATGCGACGGATTTTCCGGCAACGTTTTGTTGAAATCTACCGAGGGCGGCTGCTACGAACTGCTTAAACTTATAAAAAAGGCTATAAAAACCAACTTAAAAACAAAGATGGGCGCGTTGCTTCTTAAAAAGCAATTAACCGATATAAAAACGCTTATGGATTATAACAATTACGGAGGCGCTGTGCTTTTGGGTTGCAAAAAAACCGTCGTTAAAGGTCACGGTTCTAGTAAAGCTCTTTCTATCTTCCATTGCGTAGAACAAGCGTATAATATGGAGAAAAACGGCTTACGCGACGCTATTTCTGAAGAAATAACAAAAACCGCGGACGCCTCTTCCGCAGAATAACGATAAAAATTTTATTAAAGAAGGGCGGTTCAAGACACTAAGTCTTGAACCGCCCTTCTTTTTTTCCGAATATAATAATTCGGGTTTAACTTTTCTAATTATTCTATCGCGATGTTTCCGTTGTGAATTACTTTTTCTTGCTTTTTGGGAACCGTTAGCGATAGCACGCCGTTATCGTATTTAGCTTTAACGTCTTCTTGTTCGATATTATCGCCAACGTAATAAGAACGAGAACAAGAAAAGCTTCTTTCCCTACGCAAATAGTTTTTGCCGTTTTCTTCTTTTTCATCTCTTTTAGCTTCTACCGTAAGATATCCGTCTTTTAGGGTAACGCTTATATCTTTTTTTTCAAATCCTGGCATATCTACGGCAAGCTCATAACCGCTTTCGCTTTCTTTAATATCAGTTCTCATTGCACCTCTTTTTTCGCCGTACCCGACGGGTTTGAAAAAATCTTCGAACGGATCTTCCCAAAAGTTAAGTCCCCAACCGTTATCGTTTCTTTTAGCCATGTAATTTTTCATAATTCTTAATCTCCTTATTTTTTTCATTTTAGCAATCTCACTTATCAAGTGTTAGCACTCTCTTTTCTTGACTGCTAATTTATATTATAGTCATTCTAATTTTTTTGTCAAGAGTTTTTAAGAAAATTTTTAATTTTTTTATACAATGCTAAAAATTGCTTTTAACGGATTTTTTATCGTTTCTTAATAAAACACAAATACGTTTCTTATTTTTTAAGAAATGTTCGCTCTAATTCTATTAAGCGCGTTTTTTTCTAAACGCGACACTTGCGCTTGTGAAAGCCCGACGCAAGAAGAAATTTCGGTTTGAGTTTTTCCCTCGTAATATCTGAGATATATTATCTTTTTTTCTCTGCCTTTCAATTTTGAAAGAGCGTTATCTAAAGCAACCTTTTCGGTCCAACTTTCGTCGGTATTTTTCTCATCACCCAGCTGATCGACAAGCAACAGTTCGTCGCCGTTTTTATTATACACGGGATCGTATAAAGATACCGTATCGGAAATAGCGTCTAAACAATATACGACTTCGGATAGCGCGACTTGCATTTTTTCGGCTATACGTTCAAGCGTAGCTTCTTCGTCTTGACGTTCGATTTCTTCACGTGCTTTTAGCGCTTGATACGCCGTATCGCGTATAGAACGGGAAATTCTAAGCGAATTGCCGTCACGCAAAAACCTTTTTATTTCACCGATAATCATTGGCACTGCATACGTTGAAAACCTTACGCCAACGTCTAAATTAAAATTATCTATCGCCTTAATAAGCCCTATCATACCCGCTTGAAAAACATCGTCGGAATTAGCCTTTTTCGCCCAAAAACGTTTTATTACGGACAGCACCAGCCTCATATTGGAAACGATAAATTCTTCGCGAGCGTTCATATCTCCCGAAGCGATCTTTTTCAACAGTTCTACCGATTGATTTTCGTTTATCTTAGGCAGCTCGGACGTATCCACGCCGCAAATAACTACTTTGCCCATACATAAGCCTCCATTATGTAGAAAATCTTTTCGGTAGATTATATAAGTATAGGCTCTGTAAAAATTTTTATACAAAAAAACGGAAGATTTTCGCATTTTGCGATAACCTTCCGTTTTTAATTTATATTTTATTTTTCGCGGTTATAATAGTTTATCAAACAACCTTTTAAGATAATCTCTTTTTCGGCATCGGTAAGAGCGTCTACCCTCAATTTTATCGAACGCTTGCCTTTTGCACCCGTAACTATCGCGTCGTAAGTTTGCTTGCCGGATTTTATTCCTTCGGCAATACCTTCGATATAAATTAGGTCGCCGACCTCGAAATCGTTTTTATTGCAAATAAAAGGAATCATTCCCCAATTTATAAGATTGCTTCTATAACGCTTTGTGGCGTATTCTTCGGCAATATTCGCCGCGCCGCCCAAAACGCGTTGACATGACGCCGCCTGTTCTCTGGCAGAGCCGTCACCCGGTTTTACCGAACAAACTACGCTTGCGTAAATAGTTGTTTCTTGATTATATTCGCAATCGATAGGAAAGCCTTCTTCTTTAATCGCCTTAGCCCTAGCCACGTATTCGGGATCTTTCCTTGACAAAGCGAATTCGGCAAGCCTTAACGGATTGCTTCTGTATGACGACGTTTCGCCTGACGGAATAAGCTCGTCGGTGGTCGTAACCGAATCGTGCAACGAACTTGCGACTTTAAGTAAAAGGTTGTCTTTAAGCGGCGGCATAGCCGGCCAATCCGCAATATTAGGACCATAAACGAGCGAAGCTTCTTCATTCGCCTTTCCGTTGCCGTCGTAAACGCGAGCTTTATAAATTTTATCGTCAAACTTATATTTTTTTATTTTATCGTTATAATCGATATCGGCGGCTGAAGTTATAGCCCCTCCGTTTTTAGCGGTTGCGGCAATGCTTCGCGCGTCCATAAGGAACACGGCGGCAAGCTGCCCTTCTTTCGGTTTGCTGCCCTCTCTGCTTTCAAAATTACGCGTGGTGTGACGAATAGACAATCCGTTATTTTGCGGAACGTCCCCCGCGCCGAAACAAGGACCGCAAAAAGCGGTTTTTATAACCACGCCGTTATCCATAAGCTTGCCGACGTATCCGTTATCAACAAGCCCTTTATACACCGGTTGACTTGAAGGATATACGTCTAACGTAAAGTCGTTATCGTTTATAGCGGTATCGCCTAGGACATCGGAAGCTTCGGCTATATTTTCATACATACCGCCCGCGCACCCCGCGATAACCCCTTGCGTTGCGTAAACCTTGCCGTTTTTGATTTTATCGGTAAGCTTAAATTCGCCTTTCCCTTTCGGCAACAATTTAGCGCCGTTTTCTTCGCATTCTTTCAACAATTCGTACGGGCGGGATAAAAAGTCTTTTATTGTATATGCGTTAGACGGATGGAACGGAAGCGCTATCATAGGCTCTATTTTAGACAAATCTATAACCACCGCTCTATCGTAATAAGCGCCGTCTTCCGCTTTAAGCTCGGCATAAGCGTTTTCTCTGCCGTGCAAAGCGTAATACGCTTTTACCTTATCGTCCGTTTCCCATATAGAAGAAAGGCAAGTTGTTTCGGTTGTCATAACGTCTATACCGAGGCGTTCTTCTACGCTAAGCCCTTTAATTCCTCCGCCGATAAATTCTAACACGCGGTTTTTGACAAACCCGTTTTTGAACGTTTCTTTAATAAGCGCCAGCGCTACGTCTTGCGGACCTACCCCCTTTTTTAATTTACCTTTAACGTATACCGCAACTATTTCGGGCATATCTATATCGTAAGTTTTTTCTAAAAGCTGCTTAACAAGCTCGGGACCGCCTTCGCCTATAGCCATAGTGCCGAGCGCGCCGTAACGGGTATGCGAATCCGAACCGAGTATCATTGCTCCGCATTTGGCGCGCATTTCGCGCATATATTGGTGAATAACGGCAATATGCGGAGGAACAAACGATCCGCCGTATTTTTTTGCCGCAGATAAACCGAAAACATGATCGTCTTCGTTTATCGTGCCGCCGACGGCGCAAAGCGAATTGTGACAATTAGTAAGAGTATAAGGCAACGGAAATTTTTTCAATCCGGAAGCCTTTGCCGTTTGAACTATACCTACGTAAGTTATATCGTGAGAAGTTATTTCGTCAAACCTCACGTTAAGCCTTTCATCGCTATCTGAAAGATTATGCGCGGCTAAAATTTTATAAGCCAACGTTTTCTTTCTAGCTTCTTTATCGGGCGAAGTTGCTTTAACAAGCTTGCCGTCTTTATACGTAACGCCGTATTTTTTAAGTTTTATCATATCGGATCTCCTTTACCGAGAATAAAATAATTCTATCAAAATAATAAAGAAAAAGCAACTGTTATTGCGCCGCTTAACAAATTGCTTTTTTATTCTTGCTTTTTATTTCGGTTTGTTGTATAATTCGATTATGAAAAAATTTAAATTTGCTTATTCCGCGATTGTTGCGATTTTACTGTTTTTGATAGCGGCGGCATCAGTCGGCGCTATCGTTTGGAATGTTTTCAGTATTATAGACGCCTATAAAAATACCGTTTCGCCCCTTTCTTTTTATATCACGGCAATCGTTAACCTTTCGTTAATCGTTTTATGCCTATGGGTGTTTTTCGGCGGTTTTTACGTAATAGATAAAAACGGAGTAACTCTTAAAATCGGTCCTATAAAAACTTTCACCGCCCACAACGATATAATAAGTCTGCTATATTTTGAAAAAAACGACAAACTTTTTATTTATTCGGCAAAACGCGGAATTTCCGCCATAGTTATAAAACGCGATAAATACGACGAATTTGTTTCCGCGATAAAAACTTTTAACCCCTCGGTAAAATACGAAACCGTGTTAAAAGAGGATTCTTTTGTATAAAAGTTTTTAATCCTATCGCTAAAACCGATGTTTGTTTCTCGCAAAACGCTACACGCAAAAAGCCGTCGCAATTATTATGCGACAGCTTTTTTTATATCATTTTTGCAAATTCCTTTTTTAATCTTCCGATAATCTTTTTTTCTAACCGAGAAATGTATGACTGCGAAATTCCTAACATATCGGCAACCTCTCGCTGAGTTTTTTCTTCGCCGCCGTTTAACCCGTAGCGCATTTCCATTATCTCTTTTTCTCTGTCGTTAAGCTTAGACAGCGCCTCTTTTAACAATTCGCCTTCTACGCCGTTTTCTATCTTTTTATATACCGCGTCGGAATCCGTTCCCATTACGTCGGCAAGGACCAACTCGTTTCCGTCGCCGTCGGTATTAAGCGGTTCGTCAAACGACACTTCGTTTTTGAGTTTTACGGTTCTTCGCAAATGCATCAAGATTTCATTTTCTATACAGCGCGAAGCAAACGTAGCGAGCTTTACGTTTTTATCGGAAGAGAACGAACCCACCGCCTTAATAAGCCCGATCGTGCCGACCGAAATAAGGTCGTCTAAATCTACGCCCGTATTTTGAAAACGCCGCGCAATATATACCACTAACCTTAAATTATGCTCAACCAACTTGTCTTTAACCGATTGTTCGCCGCTTTCCATTCTTTTTACGAGCGCGGCTTCTTCTTCCGCCGAAAAGGGCGACGGCAAGACCTCTCCGCCGTTTATGTACCTTAATAAATTTTCAGAGAAAGAAAAAATCTTAAGCAAATTTTTCAGTTTTACAGATAAAACGTTTTTCATTATTCAACTCCTGTTTTGCGTTTTAGCATTTTACGCTGCAACGTTGCCGTCAATTAGCGCCGGATGCAAAATCACGTCGTAACCGATGCCCGCCGCGCCAGACGAAACACATACCGTAACATTATTAAATATATTCGCTTTGCTTTCGTTATATATCTCTAATCGGTCAAGCTTAAAGCAAATTCTTTCTTCCGTGCCGTTTACCGTGGCAACCGTTATGCGCTTAAGCTTTACCCTATTGGCGAGGTTTGAAAAACAAAGTTTTTCCGCCACGCTTTTACTGCAAAAGAGAACGGGGCTGTCGCCGTCGTAAACGCCGTTGCCCGTATCCATAAACCCTACGGCTGAAACTTTTTCTCCGTTTAGGCACAGCTTTATATCGTACAAATAAGCGTGTTCCGTTCTACGTTTATAAATAACGGCAACTATCCCCGCCGCGCCCTTTATAACCGCATACGCCGGTATAATCATAAGCGCAATGGATATTTCGGAAGAATAAGCTATTCCGAGCAATCCGAATATCCCCGTAATCGCGCCGCCGGATAAAAAGGTTAATCCGAAAAAAACCGCTACGGTATAGCTAGCCTCTTTTACGGAACGAAATTTCGCCGATGCTAAAGACAAAATCAAGCCGCAAGATATCTTCAGTAAAAAAGAAATCACGAAAAAGCTTTCGGTTAGCGGATAAACCAACGCGATTAGCGCGCCTAAAAAAGCGCAAAATAAAAGCCTTCTCTTTTTTGCGGTTACACCGACAATTTTATGAGAGGCTTTTAGCAATAAATAGTCTATAACGAAGTTATCGAGAATTACGTATTCGAGATAAACCGTCATACCGCCTCCGTGTTCAAAAATCATAACACGAAAGAAGCGGCGAGTTTTAATTATTTAAAACGGAATAAAAAGAAAATTGTCGATAAGCTTACTTTTCAAAAAAATTCTTCAGCTTAGGAAAAAATTCGGCGGATTCAAAACCCTTGTTTAACAGCGAAGAGAAAAAACCTATAAGCGCGCCGTTTATCACGGTAATTATCAACGTTCCCCAGCCTATGCCTTCAATCCGACCGAAAAAACATAAAGACATTATAAGCGCCGCTATAAGACTTGCCACGTCAAATCCCGTTTTGAATATCGAAGTTTTTATACCGTATCGCGTAGAAACGCCCTTAACGAAATAATCGTTAACCTGAGGCGGAAAATACGACCTAAAATATAACGCAACCGAAAAAGCCGTAAGCAATTCTCCTACAACGAAAAGAAAAATCCTAAGCCATAATTTCATACTTTCGGGCGATACAATCGACGGATTAAAAAGCGGAATAAGTCGCCATAAATCTAACGCCAATCCGTATATCACGCAAGACAAAAAGGCAAATAAATATGAAAAACGGAAGTTTCGCATAAGCAAGCAAAACGCGACGAACAACACGCCCTGAACAACGTATTCGGCTTGCCCGAAGGTAAGACCTTCTACGTACAAACTCAGCACGTATGCCGGAGCGACAACCATCGACACGCCGAAATTTGCCGCCGCCACCATTGCTACTGCAAGAGAAAGCAGCGCCGTAGCGAATAAATACGCGATTTCTCCGTGAAGCTTTTTTTTCATTAGTAAACTTAATCCTTCATAAATCTTAATATAATATCGTTTTGCACGTAAAGATAATCTTCTTTAATCTTATAAAAATCACCGTTGCGCTCCGTATACGCGGAGTTTTTTTCTATCGCGAGTTTATATTCGCGGTCGAAATCGGAGTTAAACTCTTCGTTGAATTTTTTAACGTTCATTCCCTCCGCGGTGCGCAACGCAAGCATTATGTATTCGAATTCGGCGTCAACGCCTTCGATAACTTCAGACGAAATTTCCGGCGATTTATTGTAAATAACGGCGTTCATATATTCGTCAACGGAAAAAGTATTGGTGTATCTTCTGCCATTCATAAAAGAAGATGCCGCAACACCCGCGCCAACGTATTCGCCGCGTCTCCAATAATTTAGATTATGACGGCTTTCATATCCTTTTTTAGCAAAATTAGACACTTCGTAACGATAAAAGCCCTTTTCTTTAAGGTACGCGCGCGCGTCGTCGTAAATATCGGCAACCTCGTCGTCCGACAGCAATTCGCCGTTAAGATAATCTGTATAAATAGGCGTTCCGGGTTCGGGAGTAAGCGCGTACATAGAAATATGACTTACGCCGCCCGCCAACGCTAAATCGATGGTTTTTCTGACCTGTTCTTTGGTTTGTTCGTGAAGCCCGATAAGGATATCCGCGCTAACGTTTTCGCCTTTAAGAAGCTTTGCGCAAAGCAAAAAATCTTTGGCGGTATGCACGCGGTTAAGCTTTTTTAGCTGATCGTCGTATCCCGTTTGCAATCCGACGGAAAACCTGTTTATTCCGACTGATTTATACTGTTTTATTTTTTCTTCGTCTACCGTTCCCGGATTAAGCTCTATAGTAATTTCGGGATTAGCGGCAAGATTAAAACATTTTTTTACTTGGCGAATCGCACCGGCAATCAAGCTCGGCGGAACAATCGAAGGCGTGCCGCCGCCAATATATACCGTATCAAAAACTTTATCTTTATATCTAAGCCCCTGCCCCTGCAATTCACGGTAAAGACAAGCAAAATAGCTTTCGGCTTTTCCGATTTCTTTGGGGTAAGAAGCAAAATCGCAATAGGTGCATTTGCTTTTGCAAAATGGCACGTGAATATATATACCGCTCAATTTTTCTCCTTATTTATCGCTATCGGTTTTTAGTATTTCAATAAAGGCTTCCGACGGGATTTCTACCGAACCGATAGAACGCATCTTCTTTTTGCCCTCTTTTTGTTTTTCTAAAAGCTTTTTCTTTCTCGTAACGTCGCCGCCGTAGCACTTAGCAAGAACGTCTTTTCTGTACGCCTTAACCGTTTCTCTGGCAATTATCTTTCCGCCGACGGCAGCTTGTATGGGAATTTCAAACATTTGACGGGGAATAACGTCTTTCAGCCTTTCGGCTATTTGGCGACCGCGTTCGTACGCCTTGTCTTTATGCACGATAATAGAAAGCGCGTCGCAAATGTCGCCGTTAAGCAACATATCCAGCTTAACCAAATCGCTTTTTTCGTATCCGGCGATTTCGTAGTCTAGCGAAGCGTATCCCTTAGTACGCGATTTAAGCTGATCGAAGAAATCGTATATAATTTCATTTAGCGGAAGGGTATATTTAAGCTGTACGCGACTTTTATCGAGATACACCATATCTTTATAAATGCCGCGCTTATATTGACATAATTCCATTATCGCGCCTACGAACTCCGGCGGAGTGAAAATTTGCGCGTTGATAACGGGTTCTTCCATATACGATATTTCGGTAACGGGCGGAAGGTGCGTAGGATTTTCTACCACCAACATACTGCCGTCTGTTTTATAAACCTTATACGAAACTGACGGCGCGGTTGTTATTATCTCTAAATTAAACTCTCTTTCTATTCTTTCTTGAATAACGTCCATATGCAAAAGCCCCAAGAAACCGCAACGGAAACCGAAGCCGAGAGCTACCGAATTATCCGGTTCGATAGACAGTGCCGCGTCGTTTAATTTTAGTTTTAAGAGAGCGTCTTTTAGGTCGTTAAACTTGCTACCGTCTAACGGGAATACTCCGGAGAAAACCATCGGAAGCGCCTTTTTATATCCGGGAAGAGGTTCAGCCGCCGGATTTTCCGCATCGGTTATCGTATCGCCGACCTCAGTGTCTTCTATGCTTTTTACGCTTGCGGCTATATACCCTACTTCGCCGGCGCTAAGCTCCGCCGTGGGCATCATCTTAGGCGAAAACACGCCTACTTCCGTAACCGTAAAAACCTTGCCCGATATAAAAGTTTTTATTTTAGAACCGACTTTTACACTGCCGTCTTTTATCCTTACAAAACAAATTACGCCTTTAAAGTTATCGTAATAACTATCGAAAATAAGCGCCTTAAGCGGAGCGTTAGGATTACCGCTCGGTGCGGGAATTTTTGTAACTATATCCTCTAACACGTTTTCGACGTTAAGCCCCGATTTAGCCGAAATTCTCGGCGCGTCGGAAGCTTCTATGCCGAGAATAGACTCTATTTCTTCGGCAGCGCCGTCCGGATCGGCGGAAGCGAGATCCATTTTGTTGATAACGGGCATTATCTCTAAATCGTTATCTATCGCAAGATAAGCGTTGGCAAGAGTTTGCGCTTGCACGCCTTGCGTTGCGTCAACGATAAGAATAGCCCCCTCGCACGCCTTAAGCGAACGGGAAACTTCGTATGAAAAATCGACGTGCCCCGGCGTATCTATAAGGTTAAAAACGTATTCAACGCCGTCTTTAGCTTTATAAAACATTCTTACCGGAGTAAGCTTTATGGTTATGCCGCGTTCGCGCTCTAAATCCATAGAGTCTAAAAGCTGTTCTTCCATATCGCGTTCCGAAACTTGCCCGGTCATTTCCATAAGCCTGTCCGCAAGCGTGCTTTTACCGTGGTCGATATGCGCCACTATACAAAAATTTCTGATTTTTTTTTGATCTACCGACATAGATTCACCCGTTTTATGCTATAATATAAGAAGTTGATGCTTTGCTCGCAAGGAGCAGCAACTTCGCAGTATTTCAAACTGTGATGCCGATTTTTTCTTAAAAATCGGGGGTTTGCGTTAGCAAACTTGGTTTGCGAATTTATGAGCAAAACAACATCACGTTGTTTCTAATTAAGAAGTTGATGCTTTGCTCGCAAGGAGCAGCAACTTCGCAGTATTTCAAACTGTGATGCCGATTTTTTCTTAAAAATCGGGGGTTTGCGTTAGCAAACTTGGTTTGCGAATTTATGAGCAAAACAACATCACGTTGTTTCTAGTAGAGATAAGCAAAGCGCCTTTGCCGCTCGGTTATTTATCTATCTATACAAGTATACATTATCGGAGCTTTTTTTGCAAGCAAATTAAAATCGGAGTTAATATGAGAATAAACGAAAATTCTTTTCTTAAGACAAAACCCGTAGCTCATCGCGGTTTATGGGGCAACGGAATAGCCGAGAATTCACTAGCCGCATACGAAAACGCCGCCCGTAACGGATACCCTATAGAGATAGATTTATATCTATCGACTGACGGAACGCTGTTTTCCTTTCACGACGCAACGCTAAAAAGAATGACGGGAGCGGACGGATTTACTTACGAAAAAACCGCTAAAGAACTAAAAGCGTTGCGCTTAGTCGGTACTGAAGAAGCAATCCCCACCTTTGACGAGGTTTTGGCGATTGCAAAAGGGCGTTCTCCGCTTTTGATAGAAATAAAAGATCAGCCGAATAAAACTGTGGTAGATAAAACCGTAGAACGCTTAAAAAGCTACGACGGCGAATTCGCGATACAAAGTTTTAATCCGTTATACATAAACCGCGTTAAAAAACTTGCGCCCGAATTTATCCGCGGAATTTTAGCCACAAACAATAAAGCCGACTTAAAAGGCAGTAGTCCGTTAAAAAGATTTATTATTAAAAATATGGCTCTCAACTTTTTAATCAAGCCCGACTTTATAAGTTACGACCGTACGGGTTTTCCGCTTAAGAAAAGCAAAACCAAAAACAAAGCGGTGCTTTGTTGGACGATAACTTCTCAAAAAGAGTACGAAAAGGTAAAGCCGTTTACGGACAATATTATTTTTGAAAACTTTATACCCGAATAAAACGCCGCGGAAGCAAACGAACAATATTTGCTTCCGCGTTTTTTACTAAGCGGCGCAGATTTCTTCCGTAACGCCGTCGGGCATATTTTTAGTGGTCTTTTTATATGCGTAAATAAAATAGATTATTTCGGCAACCGCGGTTATCGTCCAAGAACAACAATACAGCCAATACACCGATTCTATCGTTTTGAAGCGGGCGAACACCGTAAGAATCCACGCCACGCGGAATACGCAAGAACCCATTATAACTATAACCGTAGGGATAACTGTTTTACCCACTCCTCGCGACGCCGCTATCGTACAATCCATAAAAGCCGATAAACAGTACGAAAAACCCATTATTCGCAATCTTTTCATACCTTCCGCTTTTACGGCGACGTCACCCGTAAATAAAGATAAAAACAAATCACCGAATACCGCAAGACCGAAACCGAGTATCGCGCCCACGGCAAACGCGTATCCCGTGCATACGATATAACTTTTTAATATCCGTTTTTTTCTACCCGCGCCGAAGTTTTGTCCGATAAAACTGGAACAGGTGATATAAAAGGCGTCCATAAGCTGATATACGAGAGTATCGGCGTTAGACGCGGCTGAGCAACCTTCTACCACAATGGGTTCAAAAGAATTGACCGCCGATTGTATAAACAAATTAGCCACGTTGAATATCGAATTTTGAAAGCTTGCGGGAAGCCCTAATCCTAAAATTTTTTTAGCTTTTTCACCCGTCAGCTTCAACTCTGAAAAGTTAAGCTTATACGCGCCCTTTTCTTTAAACAGCGCGCCTACTACAAACGCCGCCGACATATACTGCGAAATAATGCTTGCAATAGCGACGCCCGCTTCGTCCATTTTAAACACGATAACAAAAAACATATTAAGCGCTACGTTTAAAATACCTGCGATAAATAGATAGGTAAGCGGTTTTTTAGTGTTTCCGATAGCGCTGAACGTTCCGTTCCCGAAATTATAAAGCGCAACGGCGGGCAAGCCTAGCGAATATATTTTAAGATAAGTTACCGCTCCGCCGATAAGCGAATCTTTAGTTCTAAGCAACATTAAAAAAGGTTCTGCGACAAAAAAACCGACCGCGCCGAGAATAACGCCTATTATAAGGCTAAGCAAAAGCGAAGTATGCACTGCCTCGCCTAAATTCTTTTTATCGCCCGCGCCGAAAAATTTTGCAACTATAACGTTAACGCCGCTGCCTATGCCGATAAGAATACCGGTATATAAATTTACAATCATCGCAGTAGAACCGACCGAGCCTATCGCCTGCGTTCCTCTTTCGGAAAACTGCCCTACTACGGCGATATCCGACATATTAAACAAAACTTGCAAAAGGTTAGAAGCCATAAGCGGCAATCCGAAAAGCAACGCTTGCTTTACGAGATTACCGCCCGTTAATTTTTTTTCGTTAGACATAAAAATATCACTAAAAGGTAAAATTATCTGCCGAATTTTTTATAAAGAGCCTTTAGTAAATCTTCTTTAGATTGCGGCTCGCGCGATTTTTCTCTTCTTTTTTCGGCGTCGCGCCTGCCTTCTTTTCTTTCTTTATCGGTTTTTTGATTACCGACGGCTATACCGTGCGGAGAATCGGAAGTTTTTAGCGTAAGCGAAATTTTCTTTTTAACCTCGTCTACGCCGAGAACCTTAACCTTAACCGCGTCGCCGACCTTAAGAACGTCCGACGGGTGCTTGATATAATTATCCGAAATTTGCGAAATATGAACTAAACCGTCTTGATGCACGCCGATATCGACGAATACGCCGAAATCTATTACGTTTCTAACAGTTCCGCTCAATTCCATTCCCTCTTTAAGATCCGAAAGGCTTAAAAGGTCGCTGCGCAACACGGGCTTCGGTAAAGAATCTCTTATATCCCTACCCGGTTTAAGCAATTCGTCGGCTATATCGCGCAAAGTAGGAACGCCGATTTTACACTCTTCGGCAAGCTTATCCCAACCGATATTTTCTATCTTTGCTTTAAGTTCGCCGATATTGCCCTTTTCTACGTCTTCTAAAGTATATCCCGTTTCTTTAAGCAACACTTCTACGGCTTCGTAATCTTCGGGGTGAACGGCGGTATTGTCTAAAACGGAACCGCCACCTATTATGCGTAAAAATCCCGCGCATTGTTCGTATGCTTTTGCGCCCAATTTTTTAACTTTAAGCAATTCTCCGCGCGCCTTAAACGGTTGTTCTTTTCTGTATTCAACGATATTTTTCGCGATACCGCTGTTTAACCCCGCAACGTAAGAAAGCAAACTTGCCGACGCGGTATTCAAATCTACCCCTACGGAGTTTACGCAATCTTCTACCACGCCGCCTAATACTTCTTCTAACCGAGCTTCGGGCATATCGTGCTGATACTGCCCTACGCCTATAGACTTAACGTCTATTTTTATCAATTCGGCAAGGGGATCTTGCAGTCTTCTCGCAATAGAAACCGCCGATCTTTGCGTTACGTCAAAATCGGGGAATTCTTCCGCGCCGAGCTTAGACGCACTGTAAACGGAAGCGCCGGCTTCGTTGACCACGGCGTAAGCCACGGGTCTGTCGCATTTTTTTATGAGGTTTGCAACGAAAATTTCGCTTTCTTTACTTGCCGTGCCGTTACCTATAGAAATAACGTCTACATTATGTTTTTTGATAAGAGCTAAAAGCTTTGTTTCGGCTTCTTCTATTTTATTCTGCGGCGGAGTGGGATAAATAACCGTCGTATCCAAAACGTTGCCCTCTGAATCTATAACGGCAATTTTGCAACCCGTTCTGTAAGCGGGATCTAATCCCATTATTATCTTGCCTTTAAGCGGCGGTTGCAACAATAAAGGACGAAGGTTTACGTCGAACATTTTTATAGCTTGCTCGTCGGCTTTTTCGGTCAGTTCGTTTCTTACTTCTCTTTCTACCGACGGGAAAATAAGTCTTGAATAAGCGTCGGCGCAGGCTTCCGCCACGATTGCGCCGCATTCCCCCTCGTCTTTCACGTAAACGGAACGTATTGCATTTATAAACGCTTCGTCGTCAACCACTACGGAAACTCTAAGACATTCTTCTTTTTCACCGCGATTGACGGCAAGAATTCTATGCGAGGGAATTTTGCTGATTTTTTCGGTATATTCCGCATACATATCGTATGTTTTGGCGTTCTCGTTTTCTAAAAGCTTACAAGAGATATCGCCCGTTTCAGAAATCTTTTTACGCAACGCTTTTCTAAGCTCCGCGTCGTCCGAAACCTTTTCCGCGATAATGTCGGATGCGCCCTTTAAGGCTTGTTCCACCGTTTCTACACCCTTTTCGGCGTTTATAAACTTCTCGGCTTCCGCTTTAGGTGATATTCCCTTTTCTTGCGACAATATAAGTTCCGCCAAAGGCAAAAGCCCTTTTTCTATCGCCGCGGACGCGCGAGTTTTTCTCTTTTGCTTATAGGGGCGATAAATATCTTCAACTTCCGTCATCGTTTCGGCAGAAGCTAAGGCGATAGTTATTTCGTCCGTCATTTTGCCCTGCTCGGTTATGCTGTCGGCTACTTCTTGTTTTCTTTTATCTAAATTGCGAAGATATTTTAACCTGTCCGAAAATTCGCGAAGCACTTGATCGTCGCAAGAACCCGTCATTTCTTTTCTGTAACGAGCTATAAACGGAATGGTATTTCCGTCGTCTATAAGCGAAATGATGTTTGCGGAGTGTTCCGCGCGAAGCTTAAATTCGTTTGCAAGTTTAACTGAATAATCCATAATCTAATTTTTTTTACCCTTTCTTTTTCTTATTTCTTTCACCGTTTTTTCGTAGCCGTGATCGCTCGGAATATAATATATTCTATCTTTCAAAGAATCCGGAAGATACTGCTGTTCGCAATAACCGCCGTAATCGTGCGGATATTTATAAAGTGCGGCTTGTTCTTTATCCTCTTTGCCGCCGTAAACGGCGTTTTTAACCCACGGGGGAACGTTATCGTCTTTAACCTTTTCGGCGTCGTTTTTAGCAGCGTCCATCGCAACGACTACCGAATTTGATTTTTCCGCTTCGCATACGTAGATAATGGCTTCCGATAAAGGAAGCAATCCCTCGGGTATTCCCATACGCTCCACGGCAAGATAAGCGTTAGTCGCGATTACCATTGCCTGCGGATCTGCCATACCGACGTCTTCTGCGGAATGCGCGATCGTTCGCCTTGCCAAAAGCAACGGATCGCAACCACCCGATATCAGCCTTTGCATATAATAAAGCGCGGCGTTGGCGTCAGAACCCCTCAAACTTTTACAAAAAGCGGAAAGCATATCGTAATACATTTGTTCGTCAAAAGACAAAGCCTTTTTTTGTATGCTTTCCTCCGCGTCTTTAAGCGTAACGCGCACGCTACCGTCCGATTGCGGCGGCGTGGTAAGCGCGGCAAGCTCTAGCGCGTTGTATGCGACGCGTAAATCGCCGGCTGCAACGCGCGAAATATGCTCTATAGCGTCGTCGTCAACGGTTAAAAGCATATTGCCTAGCCCCCTTTCTTTATCGGAAAGCGCTTTTTTCAGCGCCGTAGCAATATTTTCTTCGGAAAGCCTTTTAAGCTCGAATACGCGGCATCTAGACACTATTGCCGGAGTCATTGCGGCGTAAGGATTTTCCGTTGTAGAACCGATAAAAATCACGTCGCCGGCTTCGATAGAAGGCAATAAACTGTCGCTTTGGGTTTTGCTGAACCTATGACATTCGTCAAGCAATAAATAGGTTTTTTTGCCGTAAAGTTTAGCGGAGGTTTTCGCCTCTTCAACCACCCTTTTAACGTCTGAAACCCCTGCCGAAACGGCGTTAAGTTTTACAAAATTGCCGTCCGTATTATTAGCGATAACGTTTGCGAGCGTTGTTTTGCCGCAACCGGGAGGTCCCCAAAAAATACAGCTCCCTAACCTATCTAGTTTTATCGCGCGGCGCAAAAGCCCCGTTTCCGAAACTATATGTTCTTGTCCTAAAAATTCAGAAAGCGTTCTCGCTCTCATTCCTTTCTTTTTCTTATTTCTTTCACCGTTTTTTCGTAGCCGTGATCGCTCGGAATATAATATATTCTATCTTTCAAAGAATCCGGAAGATACTGCTGTTCGCAATAACCGCCGTAATCGTGCGGATATTTATAAAGTGCGGCTTGTTCTTTATCCTCTTTGCCGCCGTAAACGGCGTTTTTAACCCACGGGGGAACGTTATCGTCTTTAACCTTTTCGGCGTCGTTTTTAGCAGCGTCCATCGCAACGACTACCGAATTTGATTTTTCCGCTTCGCATACGTAGATAATGGCTTCCGATAAAGGAAGCAATCCCTCGGGTATTCCCATACGCTCCACGGCAAGATAAGCGTTAGTCGCGATTACCATTGCCTGCGGATCTGCCATACCGACGTCTTCTGCGGAATGCGCGATCGTTCGCCTTGCCAAAAGCAACGGATCGCAACCACCCGATATCAGCCTTTGCATATAATAAAGCGCGGCGTTGGCGTCAGAACCCCTCAAACTTTTACAAAAAGCGGAAAGCATATCGTAATACATTTGTTCGTCAAAAGACAAAGCCTTTTTTTGTATGCTTTCCTCCGCGTCTTTAAGCGTAACGCGCACGCTACCGTCCGATTGCGGCGGCGTGGTAAGCGCGGCAAGCTCTAGCGCGTTGTATGCGACGCGTAAATCGCCGGCTGCAACGCGCGAAATATGCTCTATAGCGTCGTCGTCAACGGTTAAAAGCATATTGCCTAGCCCCCTTTCTTTATCGGAAAGCGCTTTTTTCAGCGCCGTAGCAATATTTTCTTCGGAAAGCCTTTTAAGCTCGAATACGCGGCATCTAGACACTATTGCCGGAGTCATTGCGGCGTAAGGATTTTCCGTTGTAGAACCGATAAAAATCACGTCGCCGGCTTCGATAGAAGGCAATAAACTGTCGCTTTGGGTTTTGCTGAACCTATGACATTCGTCAAGCAATAAATAGGTTTTTTTGCCGTAAAGTTTAGCGGAGGTTTTCGCCTCTTCAACCACCCTTTTAACGTCTGAAACCCCTGCCGAAACGGCGTTAAGTTTTACAAAATTGCCGTCCGTATTATTAGCGATAACGTTTGCGAGCGTTGTTTTGCCGCAACCGGGAGGTCCCCAAAAAATACAGCTCCCTAACCTATCTAGTTTTATCGCGCGGCGCAAAAGCCCCGTTTCCGAAACTATATGTTCTTGTCCTAAAAATTCAGAAAGCGTTCTCGCTCTCATTCTTTCGGCAAGGGGAACGGACTTTTTATTCTCGTTTGCCAAATCAAATAAATCCATACGGTTATTTTATCATATCCGATGATTTTTTACAAGCGGTAACGCCGCTTATATTCGTTAAATTTTTCTTTTATAACCAAATCGGGCGGATTGCCCGAAAAAAGAGTAAATTATGCTAAAAAAATTTGATAACGTCAATAAAAAATCTCTTTAGCCATATACTTTACTATGAAAAAAATACCTAACGCAGTCAAACAATCTCCCTTTCGAGAATACCTCGTTTTTTTGGTATTGCTGTTTTTTGCCGGAACTCTCGCATTCGGCAAAGGCTATTCTTACGCGGTAACCGACGGTATAGCGCTATGGGCGGCAACGCTTTTGCCGTCGCTTTTTCCGTACTTTTTCATAACCGCCCTTTTAACATCTCTTTCCGTAACGGTAAAATCGGCAAACAAATTTTCGCCGCTAACCGAAAAGTTGTTTAAAACCGGAGGATTGACGGGCTACGCTTTTTTCGTAAGCGCGTTATCGGGATATCCCGTCGGAGCTAAAACCGTTGCAGACTTAAAAAAACGCGGGCTTTTATCCGAAGCGGAAGCCGTTCGCGCAAGCGCGTTTTGCTCTACGCCGTCCCCGATGTTCCTTATCGCGGGGATAGGCGAACTTACGTTTAAAAACAGAGTTTTCGGCGTATGCCTTCTGGCTTGTTGCTTGCTTTCGGCAGTTATTACGGGAATAACCTTTTCACTGTATAAACGTAAAGAAAAGCCCTCCGAGCGGATAATTTATAGCGGAAATTCTTCCGCCTCGTTTTACGATGCGGTGTATTCTTCGGTTATATCCGTGCTTGTCGTCGGCGGCGTGATTGTTCTTTTTACGCTGATAACCGAAGTTTTAAAAGACTTAGGTATAATTTCGCCGATAGAACGACTGATCGGGCTTTTCAGCAAAAGCGAAAACGTCAAGTCGGGTGTTTCCGAAGGACTGCTAGAATGTACCGGCGGACTTAAAAAGCTCGCGCAAGACGGAATAGGTTTTTATTCTTTACCGATAGCGGCGGCGCTTTGCGGCTTCGGCGGACTAAGCGTAATAGTTCAGTCGGCGGTACACCTAAAATCCGCAAAAATAAAAATCGCCCCCTTTTTGGCGGCGAAAATAGAAGAAGCTGTTTTGTGTTTTATCTTCGGAATTTTATTATCGTTTATTTTCTTCAAGTGATTTTTTAACCTCGGCGTAAACGTTAGGCGATAAAAGCTCGGCAAAATCCTCACCTTTTTCTATTCTCTCTCTGACAAGCGAAGAACTTATACCGTCTAACCCGTTTTCGGCTGATATATACTTTGTTTTTATAAACGGATACGCCACGGCGTTTTTGCGCGCGTAAGCTTCTTCGTATGCTTTATCCTTTTCGGAGCGCACTCCGCGAACGTAAACCGTTATTTTGTTATCTTGCAAATATTTATCGTAATCGGTTTTATGTTCGGCAAATGTCGTAACGGTCACGCGCTTAAAACCGCAAAGCGCGGTTAAAAGAAATTTTTTTCTTTGTTCAAGTGAAAAAAGCGGTGATTTATCGGCGTTTTCGCCTATTACAACAACCACGCGAGAATATTCTTTAAGACATCTTTTGATAATGTTTTCGTGCCCTATGGTTACGGGATCGAAAGTCCCCGCAAACACGCAATTTTCTTTATTCATAGTCTTTCTTAAAAAAAGTAAGCCGCGCCCTGCCGTACTTGCGTTCGTCGCATATGATAAGCCCGTCAAAAGAAGCAGTAAGCGTTTTTTCGTGCTCGTAAATAATTTCACCGCCCAAAGCTAAAACGTCGGCGGCTTTTTGAACGGCGCGTTCGCCGACGTCGGCGGCGTAAGGCGCGTCGATAAACACGTAATCGAATTTTTCGGTAGTCGTTTCTAAAAGCCTAAGCGCGTCATAGTTACTAAGTTTTATATCGCTAATGCCGAGTTTTTCCAGATTGCTTTTGGCAAGTTTAACGCTTTCTTTAGAAGCGTCGTTCAACACCACGCGACTTGCCCCGCGAGAATATGCCTCGATTCCGACAGCGCCCGTACCGCAAAAAAGGTCTAAAAAGCTTTTATCGGCAATTCTAAATTGCAAAATATTAAAAAGGCTTTCTCTTGTTTGATCGGACGTAGGTCTAACGTCTTTACCGCTAAAGCTTTTTAGCGTTCTGCCCTTTAGTTTTCCTCCGACAATTCTCATAATGCACTCCGTTTTTATTTTTGTTTGATACTATAATAAGCCGTTATCTTGCGTTTGCGTTGCCGCAAGCGAGTTATAGTAACTTTCGCCCTCTCCTATCACGTCATTACGAACGAACGCAGTGAGTGTGGTAATCTCAACCGCTTTACTCTATTCCCCGTTACGGAAAAACGAGAAAAAATATTCCTTTTCGTAATAACACTTGTGCCGCAAGCGGAACGTTAAAAAAAACTATCAAAAACGACTATTCACCGTAAATTTGACGTTGTTGTTCTTTTATGCGGTTTTGTTGCATTATCACTTTTTTTGCACCGAGATTATAGCAAAAACCCGATAATAAAACCATAACGGGCAACGCTATAAGCGTAAAATAACAGTCTGTCATACTAAAGGTTCTGCCGTCCAAGCAAAAGAAAACGTAAAAAACTAAATAGATAAAGTCCGCTATTCCGCCGAAGGTAGAAAGCGTTCCGCCGCAAACCAAAATAACGGTATGAATCAAAAGCAGCAAAAGTAGCGGAATACAAGTGATAAACCCGATAAAATAACCTTTCCACGGCTTGTACTCTTCTTTAAGCTTAAGCGATCTTACGCTGCCGGTACGAATCATTTCGCGGCGTTCTAGGTCGTTGGCATGGCGAACCTTAACCGCCTCTTGCCCGTCTTTATAAAACACCGTGCCCACAATAAAGCAGTATAAACCGAAATTAAGTATGCTTAAAAGTATTTTAAGCCAAAGCAAATTTTCACCGATACACATTATACCAACGGCGGTTATCGCCATAAAGAACAGATACGCGAAAGAAAACCCCGCTTTTTTAATATAATATCCCATATTTTCTCCTACGCGCAAAAGATAAAAATTTGCGCGGTTTTTCGTTTTCTATAACCTAGTCGTTTGCAAAGTCAAGATATTCTAAAGCCTCACTATCGGAAGAAATCCGCAAAACGCCCTCTTTTTCAAGAATAACGTAAGGCAACCCGATATAAAGGTTTTTATCGTATATCGGCTCGTAAACGGTAAACCCGTTCCACTTTTTGCCGAGTTTTACGCCGTCCGCATTTAAGTCGGCGGCTAAATCTTTTATTTTTTTATCCATATTCCCCTCCTTGGCGATAATTCGATTAAGAAAGATAAATCTTTTCGGCGCGTAGCGCGGCTTTGGTAAGAACTTCGTAAACGCTTGTTCCGCAGCGCGCGGCAAGCGCTTCCGCGTCGGCTAAAACGTTTACCATTTTAATGCCTTTAGGTAAATTAACGTAAGCCGATACGTCCATACACCGATTGTTAAACAATTCTTCGGTTTCGGCTCTGGACAAACCGTCCGCATAGCCGTAGCGAACAATCGTAACGCGCTGTTTGCCGTTTGACGGTTTAAATCCGTATAACGCGCTTTCACCCGATTTCAAAACTCTTTCACCCGTAACGGGCGCATAAACGCGCATTGCAGGCGATAAAGTGATTTTTTCCGACGGAAAGGGCGTGTAGCCGTAAAGCATTATGCCTACGCGCACCATATCAAAAAACTCACCTTTTATAACTCCGCCACTTGCCGATGCATGCGCGATTGCCCTATTATTATAACGCTTAACGAGATTATTTGCAAGTAAAAATTCGTTAGAAGCCTTTTTTCTAAAAAGGTCGTTCTCGGGCAAGGCAAAATGCGTGTAAATTCCGTCGATAGAAATAAATCGGCAACTCTTTGCAATCGCCAAAATTCGCCTCAACTCGGCTAAACCCGTTATACCGTGACGGTTCATACCCGTATTGTATTTTAAGTGCACGCGAATAACCGTGTGCAGCTTAGCCGCTATGCGATTGTACTCTATAAGGTCGTTTTCACTTGTTACGGTGAGAATTAAGTCTTGCTTTGCCGCGAAATATACGTCGTTTGCGTTTAGAGCTTTGTTTAATATTAAAATATCTTTATCGATTGCGGAATAACGCAGTGCAACGGCTTCTTCAATCAACGCAACGGAAAAACAGTCAACCAATCCGTAAAGCGCGTTTGCTACTTTTGCCGCACCGTGACCGTATGCGTCCGCTTTTACGACAGCGCAAAACTTGGTTTTTGACGGTAAAAGTTTTTTTATGCTTAATGCGTTTGACCTTATTGCGGATAAATCTATTATGGCTTTGTTTAACATATTTATAATATATG